>NZ_JCANQV010000061.1:0-24433 GCF_059553635.1 Candidatus Streptomyces philanthi | reverse complement strand
TGCGCCCCGACGCGCCCGGACGAAACCGGACCAGCACCGCCTACGCGGACGGAACGCCGCCCGAACGCGTGGCGAACGTCCCGCCCGTCCCGAGGCGTCGGGCACGTGCGCGCCGCAAGGGGCGGGGCGGCCGCCTTCGTTGCCGGGGCGTTCCGGTACGGGCCTCCGCCTCGCGCCCGCAGGCACCGGACGCCGCGCCGCCCGTCGGCGCGATTTTCACGACAGGCCCTGGGCGGACCCTCGCGGCAGGGGTCCGGGAAGATGTGCCAGAGTTGCCACGTCCGGGCCGTGAGCACGTACCGTACGGCGGAGCGGAACTGCCGGGCCACCGGGGAAGGGGCAGTTGGCTTGACCACGCACGCACCGCACGCGTCGCACACGGTGACGTTGCCGGCCTCGCTCGACGAGGCGGTGGCGGCACTCACCGCCATGCCCACCGCCGTACCCGTCGCGGGCGGCACCGACCTCATGGCCGCCATCAACGCCGGACTCCTCAGACCCGCCGGGCTGGTGGGCCTCGGCCGCATCCGCGAGATCCGCGGCTGGCAGTACCAGGACGGCCACGCCCTGCTCGGCGCCGGACTCACCCTCGCCCGCATGGGCCGCCCCGACTTCGCCGCGCTCATCCCCGGCCTGGCCGCCGCCGCCCGCGCAGCCGGACCCCCGCAGATCCGCAACGCCGGAACCCTCGGCGGCAACATCGTCACCTCCGCGGCGACCGGCGACACCCTCCCGGTGCTCGCCGCCCTGGAGGCCACCCTGGTCATCGCGGGCCCCCACGGCGCACGCCGCGAGATCCCGGTCAGCCACCTCCTGGCCGGACGCGACATGCTGCACCCCGGCGAACTCGTCGGCTTCGTCCGGGCGCCGCTGCTGCACGCCCCGCAGGCGTTCCTCAAGGCCACCGGGCGCACCGGCCCCGGCCGGGCCGTCGCCTCCGTCGCCCTGGTCCTGGACCCGGCGCGGCGTGAGGTCCGCTGCGCGGTCGGCGCCGTCGCCGCGATGCCGCTGCGGCCCCTGGAGGCCGAGCAGTGGGTGGCCTCCCTCATCGACTGGGACGGCGACCGCGGCCTGGTCCCCGAGGCGCTGACCGCGTTCGGGGACTACGTCGCCGCCGCCTGCATCCCCGACCCGGCGCCGCCGCAGGACGGTTCGGAACCGCAGACCCTGCCGCCCGCAGCGCTGCACCTGCGCCGTACGGTGGCAGCCCTGGCCCGCCGCGCACTTGGGAGGGCGCTCTCGTGAGCGACGAAGAAAACCGCAGGCCGCAGCCCGACCAGGGGTGGCAGCCGCCGCCCAAGGGCGGTGAGTACGAATCCGAGGCCACGGCCTTCGTCCAGCTCCCGGAGGGCTTCACCACGGGCCCGCTGGGCGCCGGCGGCTACTGGGCGCCCGGCACGGAACCACTCGCCGCGCCCGGCCACGGCTATGTACCGCCGTCCTCCTTCACCCAGCCGCCCGCCGCACCGGCACCGGCCCCCGACCCGTCGGGCGCGGGCCAGTGGACGATGCCGTTCGCCGACCCCTCCGCCGGGTACGCCGACCCGGCGGCCGGGTACCCGCAGACCGCGGCGGGACAGGACCCGCACGGCCACCCGGCCGCGCACGGGGACACCCGCTCCTGGAACGCCGACCACACCGACTGGCCCGCCGCCGGCGGCGCGGAACCGGTCGCCGGCACGGGATCGTGGACGGTCCCCGCCGCCGAGGAGGTCCTGGAGGAGTCCGGCGAATACCTCGTCGGCAACGACCGCCTGACGGGACATCCCGGCCACCACGGCGCCGCCGGCCACCCGGGCCACACCCCGCAGGGCTACCCGGCCGCGGGCTACCCGCAGGCCGGCTACCCCGGCGGCTACGGCGCCCAGGAGACGTACAGCGCCTCGCACGGCGACACCTACGGCGGCGCCGGCACCCCGTACACCGGACACGGTGACACCTACGGCGGCGCCCACGGGCTCTACGACACCACGGGGCAGGCCGCCCAGGACGGCGGCGCCCCCGGCACCGGGCACGGCGGCTTCCCGGCGGCCCCCGGCGCGGACGGCACGGGCCGGACCGCCGTGCAGGGACAGCCCGCACCCGGCCCCGGCCACCCGCTGCCGCAGGACCCGCTGTTCGGCGGCACCGCCGACGACCCGTACCCCCACGGCACCGGCTTGCCCGGCGACAACCCTCCCGGGGACGGCGGCCACCCCTACGGCACGGGCGCCACGGCACCCGCCCCGACCACCGGCACGACCGGCCACTGGTCGCTCCCCGCCGACGCGTTGGCCCAATGGCCGCCCGCTCCCGCCCCCGAGCCCCCGCACACCACCGAGACCTCCTGGACGGTCCCGGCGGCCCCCGGCGAACGCCCGGAGACCTCCGGCGAGTTCATCCCCGACGAGATCCACACGGGTGGGTACGGGGCGACGTATCCGACGGGGTACGAGGAGCCGGCGGCCGGGGCGGCCGGCGGGGCGCCGTATGCGGGGGCGGAGGCCCAGGCCCAGGCATACGCGGGTGCGGAGGCCGGGGCGTACGCGGAGCCGGGTGCCGGGGCGCATGTGGGTGCGGGCGCTGATCCGCATGCGGGGGCGGCTGCTGGTCCGCATGCGCGTGCGGAGGCCGAGGCGGTTGGTCCGCACGCGGGTGCGGAGGCCGGGACGGTTGCGGGAACGGCCGAGGGCGCCGAGGGCGTTGGGCCGGCGGTTGCCGGTGAGGCGGTCGGGACGGCAGGAGTGGCCGGGACGGCTGCTCCGGCGGGCTCGGAGATGGAGCCGGACGCGGGGCTGGATGCGGGTCCCGGGGCTGTCGCGGAGCCCGGTGAGCGGGAGACCGTGGCGCATGAGGGGGCCCATGAGGCGTCGCATCATGAGCCGCACCATCATGAGCCGTCTCTTCGCGGGCCGACTTTTCATGAGGCACCGCAGCATGAGGCACCGCACCATGGGGTGTCGCCTCATGAGGCGCCGCACCACGGGGCATCGCATCTTGAGTCGTCTCATGTGCTGTCTCAGGAGCCGGATGTCCACGGGACGGAGGCCCCGGCGGCCGATGCTCCGGTGGGGGACGGCCAAGCGGATGCCCAAGAGGGTGGCCATGGGGCGGATGTCCCGGGGATGGACGCCGGTACGGCGGACGCTCAGGGGCTGGAGGCCGGCGCCGCCGAGGTCCCGGGGGCCGAGGCTCCATGGGCGGACGTCTACGGAAACGCCGGTGACACCGGGGCGGTTCCGGGAGCAGAGTTCTCCGGCGCCGCCGTGATCGATGGTGCCGGTGCAGGGGCCTCTGGGGCTGACGCGCACGGCGCGATGGATGTGGCCGGTGCGATGAACCCGACAGCCCCGGAGGGGCTGGAGGGCGCGACCGACACTGGCGGCGTGCCCGTGCCGGGTGCAGAGGCTTCGGCCGGGACGCCTGTGCCCGGCGGTACGGACGCCTCGACTGGCGCGCCTGCGCCCACCGGTGTCGATGCCTCGACCGGTATGCCCATCCCTGGTGGTGTGGATGCTCCGGTCGGGATGCCTGTACCCGGTGGTGCTGATGCTGCTGTCGGCATGCCCGTCCCCGGGGATGTGGATGTTTCGGGCGGTGTTTCGGCTCCCGACGGTGGCGACCCTTCCACTGACGGGTCCGTCCCCGGTGGCCCGGACGTTCCGCCGGGGATGCCCGCTCCTGGTGGCGCGGACGCCCCGGTCGGCGCGCCGATTCCCGCCGGTGCGGACGCTCCCGTCGACATGTCCGCCCCTGGTGGGCTGGACGCTTCGGCCATCACGTCCACCACTGGTGACGCTGACGCTTCGACTGCCGCGTTCGCCTCCGGTGATGCTGACGCTTCGGCTATCGCGTTTGCCCCTGGCGACGCGGACGTCTCGGCTGTCGCGTTCACCTCTGGTGGCATGGAAGTACCGCCCGACGTGCACGCCCCCCACACCACGGATGCCCCACCAGCCCCGGGTGGCCCGCCCGCCTCCGGTGCCATGGACACCCCGGACGTCCCTGCCGACGCCGGTACCCCGGTCCTGCATCAGGACCTCTCCCAGGCCCAGGCCCAAGCCCTGCCACTCTCCCCGGAAGCAGCAGCGGCCTCCGTGGACGCTCCCATCCCGGCGGAAGCCTCCGCCCCGCCGTCGGCGACGGAGTCGCACGACCCCGCCTCGGTGGTGGAGGGCGCCGCCCCCGCTCCGTCGCTGGCTCCGGACGAGCCCGCCCACCCAGCGACACCACAGGCCCAGGCGCCCGACGCCCCGGCGGACCCGCACCCGGACGAGACAGCGGCCCACCAGGCCACCCACGATGCGGCGGCCCACCACGCCACCCACGGCGCGGCGGTGCACCACACCGCCCCTGACACGGCAGCCCCCGACGGCCCCCCTACCCCGGAGGGCGCCACCGAGGCAGCCGCCGCCCCGGAAGCCG
Source organism: Candidatus Streptomyces philanthi (assembly GCF_059553635.1). NCBI lineage: Bacteria > Bacillati > Actinomycetota > Actinomycetes > Kitasatosporales > Streptomycetaceae > Streptomyces > Candidatus Streptomyces philanthi. The sequence continues at coordinate 20,029 of NZ_JCANQV010000061.1, read as the reverse complement.
CCCCCGCCGCAGCCCCCGAGGCCGCGTCGGACGCCGCTCCCGAGGAGGCCCCCGACGCCGTCCCGGCCGTCGACCCCTACGCCCAGGAACTGCCGCACGTCTCCTACGTCCTGCGCGTCAACGGCGTCGACCGGCCGGTCACCGACGCCTGGATCGGTGAGTCGCTGCTCCATGTGCTGCGTGAGCGGCTGGGGCTCGCCGGGGCGAAGGACGGGTGCTCGCAGGGGGAGTGCGGTGCCTGTTCCGTCCAGGTGGACGGGCGGCTGGTCGCGTCGTGTCTGGTGCCGGCGGCGACCACGGCGGGCAGTGAGGTCCGTACGGTCGAGGGGCTGGCGGTGAACGGCGAGCCCTCCGACGTCCAGCGCGCGCTCGCCGAATCCGGGGCCGTGCAGTGCGGTTTCTGCATCCCGGGCATGGCGATGACGGTGCACGACCTGCTGGAGGGCAACCACGCCCCCAGCGAACTGGAGACCCGTAAGGCGCTGTGCGGCAACCTCTGCCGCTGCTCCGGATACCGGGGCGTGCTGGACGCCGTCGACACGGTCGTCGCGGAGCGTGCGCGGGCCGCCGAGGCGGTCGCCCCGGAGGAGACCGCCGCCGACCCCGCGCGTATCCCCCACCAGGCGGGCCCCGTCGACGCCGGGGACCCCGCCGCGCCCGCCCCGGCGGCGTACGAGAACGACCCTCACGGCCACCACCCCCACGACCCGCACGGGGCGTACCACCCGGGGCCGGGCGCCGATCCGCAGACGGGAGACCCCGCATGAGCGGCCCGACCGACGTCGCCGCAGCCGTCGCCTCGATCTCCGCGATGGCCCCCGCGGCCCCCGCCGATCCACCGCCGCAGGGCCTGGGCGTCTCGCTGCCGTCCGCCGACGCCCACGCGAAGGCGCAGGGCACCTTCCCGTACGCCGCCGATTTGTGGGCCGAGGGGCTGCTGTGGGCCGCGGTGCTGCGCTCGCCGCATCCACGCGCCCGCATCGTGTCCCTGGACACCCGGCCCGCGGCCGAGATGCCCGGTGTGCGCGTCGTCGTCACCCATGAGGACGTCCCCGGGGATGCCGGTTACGGGCGCGGCACCGCGGACCGCCCGGTGTTCGCCCGGGACGAGATCCGCCACCACGGCGAGCCGATCGCCGCGGTCGCCGCCGACCACCCCGACACCGCCCGGCTGGCCGCCGCCGCCATCGCCGTCGAGTACGAACTGCTCGACCCGGTCACCGACCCGCAGCTCGCCTTCGAGGCCGAGCCGCTGCACCCCGACGGCAACCTCATCCGGCACATCCCGCTCCGTTTCGGCGACCCGGAGGCCGTGGGCGAGGTCATGGTCGAGGGGTTCTACCGGATCGGCCGTCAGGACCCGGCGCCCATCGGAGCGGAGGCCGGTCTCGCCGTGCCGCGCCCCGACGGCGGCGTGGAGATCTATACCGCGTCCACCGCCCCGCACGCCGACCGTGATCTGGCCGCGGCCTCCTTCGGACTGGAACCGGAGCGCGTCAAGATCGTGGTCACCGGTGTCCCCGGCGCCACCGCCGACCGCGAGGACCCCGGCGTCCAGCTCTCCCTCGGCCTGCTGGCGCTCCGTACGGGATGCCCCGTCAAAATGGCCGCCACGAGGGAGGAGTCCTTCCTCGCCCACGCCCACCGCCATCCGACGCTGCTCCGCTTCCGGCACCACGCCGACGGTGAGGGCAAGCTCGTCAAGGTGGAGGCCCAGATCCTGATGGACGCCGGGGCCTACGCGGACACCTCCGCCGAGGCGCTGGCCGCCGCCGTCTCGTTCGCCTGCGGCCCCTACGTCGTCCCGCACGCCGTCGTCGACGGCTGGGCGGTACGCACCAACAACCCGCCGTCCGGCCATATGCGCGGCGAGGGCGCGCTCCAGGTGTGCGCCGCGTACGAGGGCCAGATGGACAAGCTGGCCGCGCGGCTGGGCCTTGAACCGGACGAGATCCGGATGCGCAACGTCATGGCCACCGGCGATCTGCTGCCCACCGGGCAGACCGTCACCTGCCCCGCCCCGGTCGCCGAACTGCTGCGCGCCGTCAAAGAGGCGCCGCTCCCGGACCTCCCCAAGGACACACCAGAGGCGGAGTGGCTGCTCCCGGGCGGCCCGGAGGGCGCGGGGGAGCCGGGCGCGGTGCGCCGCGGCGTCGGCTACGCGCTGGGCATGGTGCACATGCTCGGCGCGGAGGGCGCGGACGAGGTGTCCACCGCCACGGTCAAGGTCAGCGGCTCGGTCGCCACCGTCATCTGCGCCGCCGTCGAGACCGGCTCGGGCTTCTCCACCCTGGCCCGGCAGATCGTGCAGGAGACGCTGGGCGTCGAGGAGGTGTATGTCGCGGGCGTCGACACCGACCAGCCCCCGGCGGGCCCCGCCTCCCACGGCCGCCACACCTGGGTGTCCGGCGGCGCCATCGAACGCGCCGCGAAGATGGTCCGTACGCAACTGCTGCAACCCCTGGCCCACAAGTTCGGCATGTCCACCGAACTCCTCCAGATCAACGACGGCAAGATCACCTCGTACGACGGGGTGCTCAGCACCACCGTCGCGGAGGCGCTGGACGGCAAGGAGCTGTGGGCGACCGCCCAGTGCCGTCCGCATCCGACCGAGCCGCTGGACGAGAACGGGCAGGGCGACGCCTTCGTCGGCCTCGCCTTCTGCGCCATCCGGTGCGTCGCCGACGTCGACATCGAACTGGGCACGATCCGGGTCGTGGAGATGGCCGTGGCCCAGGACGTCGGGCGGGTGCTCAACCCGCGTCAGCTGCGGGCCCGTATCGAGGCCGGCGTCACCCAGGGACTGGGGGCGGCACTGATGGAGAACCTGCGCACCACGCGCGGTGTGGTCCGGCAACCGGATCTCACCGGGTACGCGCTGCCGACCGCGTTGGACGCCCCCGACATCAAGATCGTCAAGCTGGTCGAGGAACGCGATGTGGTGGCGTCGTTCGGCGCCAAGGCCGCCAGCGCCGTACCGGTCGTCACCTCGCCCGCCGCCGTGGCCTCCGCCGTCCGCGCCGCCACCGGCCGCCCCATCGGCCGCCTCCCGATCCGCCCCCAGGCCGCGGTCGCGCAACCACCGACGGCGGTACACGGCTAAGGGCGTACAACCGGGGCGTCCGGGGAGACCGTTCACGGCCCCGGACGTATCCGATGACCTGCCGGGCACACGGCCCGGCAGGCCGCGGACGTGACTCCCCGCCCCGATGACATTCCTGGTCGGTCCTGGCAGAGCAGGCCGAACGAAGCCCAACGTACGCATAGGACAATCCCCCGTCTCAGACCCCGGACCACCCGGAAGCCTTTTCGTCACTCAGCGTGACGGAGTGGCTGTATGGCTGTCAACGCCCTGAAGGGTGAAGGCGGGAGAAGGGGGCGCGTCTCGCCGGACGCGAGCCGGAAAACGGGCACGCCGGGCGTGATCGGCCGATGAGACGAGCCCCGGCCCGTCCGGCGGAAGGCTCCGCGATGGACGGACCGGGGCTGCGTGAGAGGCCGTGGCGGGAATCGAACCCGCGTAACTCGCTTTGCAGGCGAGTCCCTCAACCACTCGGGCACACGGCCGTGTTGGTGTGCTGCGTCGACTGTAGGTCGCGGGGGGAGGGGGCGGGCAAGGGGGCCGTGCGGTCTGCCATGAGATCGCAATACGGGGTTCACGGGGGCAGGTGGGGGCCCGCGAGTGAAGCGGTCCGCCCGCCGTCGGCGTACGGCGGCCCGCCCCCCGGGTCGTAGGCCCTACGGCCGACCCGCTCCCCGTCTCCGGACAGGGGTGATCGGTCTCCGAGCCCCTTACGCTGGCCCGATGAGCGCCGATCTGCCGGGTGACGTCGACGTCACCACCACCCCGCCCGACCGGACCGACGGCTCCCGGGGACCGTCCCGGTCCGATGCCGTCTCCGCCCTCGCCGAGGACGACGGGGGCGGGATACTCGGGCGGACGCACCGGGCGCTGACGTTCGGCATCATCTCCGTCGTCTCCCTTGTCGCGTTCGAGGCGAGTGCGGTGAACACCGCGATGCCGGTCGCCGCCCGTGCTCTCGACGGTGTGGCCCTGTACGCCTTCGCGTTCTCGGCCTTCTTCACCGCGAGCCTGTTCGCCATGGCGCTGGCCGGCGAGTGGAACGACCGCCGAGGGCCCCTCGCGCCGCTGTTCACCGGCATCGCCGCGTTCGGCGCCGGACTGCTGGCCGCGGGGGGCGCGCAGAGCATGGGGATGTTCATCGCGGGGCGCGGGGTGCAGGGCTTCGGTGGCGGGCTGGTGCTGGTCTCCCTGTACGTCGTGGTCGGCCGGGCCTATCCGGAGCGGCTGCGGCCCTCGGTGATGGCGTCGTTCTCCGCGGCCTGGGTGCTGCCGGTGATCGTCGGGCCGCTGGTCGCCGGGGCGGTCACCGAGGGGCTGGGCTGGCGGTGGGTGTTCCTCTCGATCCCGGTGCTGGTCCTGCTGCCGCTGCTGGTGATGCTGCCCGCGCTGCGGGCCCTGCCGCGCACCGGGGAGCGCGCGGACGGCGGCTTCCTCCGGGTGCTGCGCAGCCGCCGCGCCCTGCTCGCGCTGGCCGTCGCGGCGGGCGCCTGTCTGCTCCAGTACGCGGGCCAGCATCCGTCCTGGTACGCGCTGGTGCAGGCCGCCGCGGGCCTGGCGCTGCTGGTACCCGCTGTGCTGCGGCTGCTGCCCCGGGGCACGTTCCGGGCGGCGCGGGGGCTGCCGTCCGTGGTGCTGATGCGCGGACTCGCGGCGGGCGCGCTGGTCGCGGCGGAGAGTTTCATCCCGCTGATGCTGGTCACCCAGCGCGGCCTGTCCGCCACGTTCGCCGGGCTCTCCCTGACCGGCGGCGGCCTGACCTGGGCGCTCGGCTCGTACGTGCAGAGCCGTCCGCGTCTGGAGCCCTACCGGGAGCGGCTGATGGGGCTGGGCATGGCGCTGCTCGCGGTCGCCACGGCGGTGGTGCCGCTGGCGCTGCTCGACGGGAGCCCGCGGTGGCTGGTGGCGGCGGCGTGGACGGCCGCCGGTTTCGGGATGGGCCTGAACATCTCCAGCGGCGGTGTGCTGCTGCTCAAGCTGTCCCGCCCCGAGGAGGCGGGAGCGAACTCCGCGTCGCTCCAGATGTCGGACGCGCTGGGCAATGTCACCTTCGTGGGCGTCGGCGGCGTCCTGTTCGTCGCCTTCGGCGGTGGCGCGGTGGGTGCGGCGGCGGGCGGCGCCCCGGGGCACCCGGCGGCGTTCGCGGCGGTCTTCGCGGCGATGGCGGTGGTGGCGGCCCTGGGCGCGGTCCTCGCGGGACGGCTGCGGCCCCGGGAGGGGTGAGCCCGCGCCGTCCCCTTGATGTGACCTCGGTCCCACCGCCGGGTGACCCGGTGCCGTACCCCCGGGGCGTGAACGGGGGCACGGGTAGGCTGACGCGGTTGCCGTTCCCCGAGCCAGCCGACGGAGACCGTGACTACCACCACCAGCGCCACCGCCAACAACCATCACCTGTCCCCGGCGTTCCCGGGACGGGCCCCCTGGGGTACCGCCAACAAGCTGCGTGCCTGGCAGCAGGCGGCCATGGACCGCTACATCCAGACCCAGCCGCGGGACTTCCTCGCGGTCGCCACGCCCGGAGCGGGCAAGACGACGTTCGCGCTCACCCTCGCCTCCTGGCTGCTGCACCACCATGTCGTGCAGCAGGTGACGGTCGTCGCACCGACCGAGCACCTGAAGAAGCAGTGGGCCGAGGCCGCGGCCCGGGTCGGGATCAAGCTCGACCCCGAGTACAGCGCGGGCCCCCTGGGCCGCGAGTACCACGGTGTCGCGCTGACCTACGCCGGTGTCGGGGTGCGGCCCATGCTGCACCGCAACCGCATCGAGCAGCGCAAGACGCTGGTCATCCTCGACGAGATCCACCACGCGGGCGACTCCAAGTCCTGGGGCGAGGCGTGCCTGGAGGCGTTCGAGCCGGCCACCCGCCGTCTCGCGCTGACCGGCACCCCGTTCCGCTCCGACACCAACCCGATCCCGTTCGTGACGTACGAGGAGGGCAACGACGGCATCCGCAGATCCGCGGCGGACTACACCTACGGCTACGGCAACGCGCTCGGCGACGGCGTCGTCCGGCCGGTGATCTTCCTCTCGTACAGCGGCAACATGCGCTGGCGGACGAAGGCGGGCGACGAGATCGCCGCCCGGCTGGGCGAGCCGATGACCAAGGACGCCGTCTCGCAGGCGTGGCGCACCGCCCTGGACCCGCGCGGCGAGTGGATGCCGAACGTGCTGCGCGCCGCCGACCGGCGGCTGACCGAGGTCCGCAAGGGCATCCCGGACGCCGGCGCGCTGGTCATCGCCTCCGACCAGGAGCAGGCCCGCGCCTACGCCAAGCTGATCCGGGAGATCACCGGTACCGGCGCCACGCTGGTGCTCTCCGACGACAGCGGGGCCTCGCAGCGCATCGACGACTTCTCCCGGTCCGACGACCGGTGGATGGTCGCGGTGCGGATGGTGTCCGAGGGCGTCGACGTGCCGCGTCTGGCGGTCGGGGTGTACGCGACGACGATCTCCACACCGCTGTTCTTCGCGCAGGCCGTCGGCCGCTTCGTGCGGTCCCGCAAGCGCGGGGAGACCGCCTCGGTGTTCCTGCCGACGGTGCCGTCGCTGCTCGGCTTCGCCAACGAGATGGAGGTCGAGCGCGACCACGTCCTCGACAAGCCGAAGAAGGACGGCGAGGAGGACCCGTACGCCGAGTCCGAGAAGGAGATGGACGAGGCCAACAAGCAGCAGGACGAGGACACCGGGGAGCAGGAGCAGTTCTCGTTCGAGGCGCTGGAGTCGGAGGCGGTCTTCGACCGGGTGCTCTACGACGGCGCCGAGTTCGGCATGCAGGCGCACGCGGGCAGCGAGGAGGAGCAGGACTACCTCGGTATCCCCGGGCTGCTGGAGCCGGACCAGGTGCAGCTGCTGCTCCAGAAGCGGCAGGCCCGGCAGATCGCGCACAGCAAGAAGCGGCCGGACGCCGAGGCCGATCTGCTGGAGTTGCCGGCCGAGCGCCGCCCGGTGGTCACGCACAAGGAGCTGCTGGAGCTGCGCAAGCAGCTGAACACGCTGGTGGGCGCGTATGTGCACCAGAGCGGGAAGCCGCACGGCGTGATCCACACCGAGCTGCGCCGGGTGTGCGGCGGGCCGCCGAGCGCGGAGGCGACGGCCGGGCAGCTGAACGAGCGGATCAAGAAGGTGCGGGAGTGGGCCACCCGGATGCGGTGAGCCCGTGAAGGGCCCGGCGGGCACGAACCGCCGGGCCTATGGCCCTGGTTGAAGAAAGATTCACCCGTACGGGTAGCCCAGAACGGACGATTCCGGGCGGGTGGGCCCGGATTCTGGACGGACCCTTCCGCTGAGCGGACTGGGTCGCTACTGTCCCGGACACGCACACGCCCCGTGGCAGCGCCGCCGCGGAGCGCAGCCGGTGCCATGCGACCGGCGGCCTCTTGCGCGCTGCTCCGGGACGGCAGCGGGCTGTACCGGAGCGCCGCCACTCACACCAGGAGGGGCGTCGTGACCGCGGAGACCTCCCAGACGCTCGACCGAGGACTGCGCGTCCTGAAACTGCTCGCCGACACCGACCACGGGCTGACCGTCACCGAGCTGTCCAACAAGCTCGGCGTCAACCGCACCGTGGTCTACCGATTGCTGGCCACCCTGGAGCAGCACGCTCTGGTGCGCCGCGATCTCGGCGGCCGGGCCCGGGTCGGCATGGGCGTACTGCGCCTGGGCCGCCAGGTGCACCCGCTCGTCAGAGAGGCGGCGCTGCCCGCGCTGCGCTCCCTCGCCGAGGACATCGGCGCCACCGCCCACCTCACCCTGGTCGACGGCGCCGAGGCGCTGGCCGTCGCCGTGGTGGAGCCGACCTGGACGGACTACCACGTCGCCTACCGCACCGGCTTCCGGCACCCGCTGGACCGGGGCGCGGCGGGCCGGGCGATCCTCATGGCCCGGCAGGGGCAGATCCGCGACGGCGGACTCGCGCTGACACACGGGGAGTTGGAGGCCGGGGCGAGCGGGGCGGCGGCGCCGCTGCTCGGGGTGAGCGGACTGGAGGGGAGCGTGGGCGTGGTGATGCTCGCCGACAACGTCTCCGACCGGGTCGGCCCCCGGGTCCTGGACGCGGCCCGCGAGGTCGCCGAGGCGCTGCGCTGAGGTGGCCGGACGCTCCCCGCGCCCGGGTCCTTTAGGGTGGCGGGGTGTCTTCCCGCGCCCGCACCCTGGTGGTCTGCTCCGTCCCCGTCGCCGCCCTGCTGATCACGGCGGCCCTCGCACCGCTGCCGTACTCGGTGGCGTACCCGGGGATGACGGCGGACGTCCTCGGCAAGGACAAGGGCAGGCCGGTGATCACCGTCTCCGGGGCCGCGACCCGCCCCACCAGCGGACAGCTGCGGATGACCTCGATCGTCGCCACCGGGCCGGACGCCTCGGTGCGCCTGCCGGACGTGGTCAAGGGCTGGTTCCGCGCGGACGAGGCCGTGATGCCGCGCGAGTCGGTCTACCCGGTGGGCGGCAGCACCGAGGAGATCGCCGAGCACAACGCGGCGCAGATGAAGGAGTCCCAGGACGCCGCGACCGGCGCCGCGCTCGGCCATCTGCACCGGTCGGACAAGGGCGTCAAGGTCAAGCTGAGCCTCGCGGACGTCGGCGGGCCCAGCGCCGGGCTGATGTTCGCGCTCGGCATCGTCGACAAGCTGGACGGGGACGGCGCGGGCGGCGACCTCACCGGCGGCCGCAGGATCGCCGGCACCGGCACCATCGCCGCGGACGGCGCGGTCGGCCCCGTCGGCGGGGTCCCGCTGAAGCTGCGGGCCGCCCGGCGCGACGGCGCCACCGTCTTCCTCGTCCCGCGGCAGGAGTGCGCGACGGCCGCGGCCGAGCGTCCCGAGGGCCTGCGGCTGATCCCGGTGACGTCGCTGGGCGGGGCGGTGGACGCGCTCAAGGCGCTGGAGCGCGGCGGCAAGGTCCCCGCCTGCTGACTCACCCCGCCGTGAGGAAGCCCTTCGCGATCAGCCATTCCTTGGCGACCTCGTGCGGGTCCTGCCCCTCGACGTCCACCTTGGCGTTGAGCCGGCGGGCGACGGTGTTGTCCAGCGCCTTGGTGACGGGCGCGAGGAGCGCGGCGATCTGCGGGTGCTTGCGCAGCGTCGCCGCGTGGATCACGGGCGCGGCGTTGTAGTTGGGGAAGAAGTGCTTGTCGTCGGCGAGCGCGGTCAGGCCCATCGCCTTGATCCGCCCGTCGGTGGTGAAGACCTCGCCGACGGTGCAGGAGCGGCCCAGCGCCGTCTCGGTGTAGACCACGCCGCCGGTCATCCTGCGGACGTTGCCGGACGGGATGCGCATGCCGTACCGCTCGGCCATGCCGGGCAGCCCGTCGTCGCGGGTGGCGAACTCGTTCTCCACGCACAGGGTGACGGCGCCCGGCTTCCGGTTGATCAGCGCGGCCAGCTCGGACAGCGTCCTGATCCGGTACTTCTTGAGGTTGGCGGTGTTCAGGGCGAGGGCGTAGGTGTTGTCGAGACGGGAGGGCGGCAGCCAGTCGACGCCGTTGCGGCGGTCCGCGTCGCGTACCGCCACCCACTGCGCGTGCGGATCGGCGATGGGCGTGGTGTGCCCGAGGTAGGTGATCCAGCCGGTGCCGGTGTACTCGTACATCCCGTCGGCGGTGCCGGAGCGTACGGCCTCACGGGCGCCGATGGAGCCCTGGATGTTGGTCCGGTCGACGACGGTGGCGCCGGCGGCCTTCAGCACCAGGCCCATGATCTGGCCGAGGACGATGTTCTCGGTGAACTCCTTGGACGTCACGGTCAGCTCGGCGCCCTTGAGCGGCAGGCCCCGCCCCACCGTGCCCGGCCGCACGTCGTCGGTCATCGGGCTGCCGCTGACCAGCCCGCAGCCGCCGAGCAGTGCCAGGGCGCACAGCGCGGCGGTGGCCGGCAGGAGGCGCGTCCTTCGCGTCATCGGGCCGCCCCTTCCAGGCCGCGCGGGCGCAGCCGCAGTTCGGCGAGCGAGGCCAGCCAGTCGACCAGCAGCGCCAGCACGACGGTCAGTACGGAGCCGAGGATCAGCACCGGCATGCGCTGGGTGATGATGCCCGCGGAGATCAGGTCGCCGAGCCCGCCGCCGCCCCCGAAGGTGGCCAGGGTCGCGGTGCCGACGTTGAGCACCAGCGCGTTGCGCACCCCGGCGAGGATCAGCGGTACGGCCAGCGGGAGTTCGACCTTGGCCAGGACGCCCAGGGGGGACATGCCGATGCCGCGGGCCGCCTCGGTCAGCGTCGGGTCGATGGCGCGCAGCCCGGCGATGGTGTTGGCCAGCACCGGGAGCACCGCGTAGATCACCATGCCGGTGATCGCGGCGCGGGCGCCGATGCCCAGCCAGATCACCAGCAGCACCAGCAGGCCCAGCGCGGGCACGGCCTGGCCCAGGTTGGCGGCGGCCACCGCGACGGGCATGGCCCGGCGCAGCGCGGCACGGGTCAGCGCGATGCCCAGCGGGATCGCGATGGCCAGCACGAGGACGGTGGAGACCGCGGTCAGTACGAGGTGCTGGCGCAGCGCCAGCCCCACCTTGCCGTGGTCCACCGCCTGGTGCGCGATGGAGTCCAGCCGGGCGCCGCGGAACCACAGCCAGGTGGCGAGCAGCACCAGCGCCAGGAAGACGGGGGTGACCGTGGCGCGCCGCCAGCCGATGCGGGGCGGGGGCGCGGCCGGGTGGTCCGGGGGCCTGCGTTCCGCGGCCTCGTGGGCCTCGGCGTGCGCCTCGTCCCGGAACGCCAGGCCGCACACCTCGTGCTCGCCCGGCGGCCGCTCGTCCCGGGGCGGGCGGCGCGCGTCGCGGGGGCTCACGCGGTGACCCCCGCCCCGCCGTCCGCGTCCAGCCCTTCCTGGGCGAGCCGGGTGCGGCGGGCGCGTTCCTCGTCGAGCTGGTGGCGGTGTTCCAGGGCCTCCAGGCGGTCGGCCTCCAGCAGTTCGTGGACGTTGTTCATCAGCGTCTCCATGTCGACCACGCCGATGTACTCGCCGCGCCGCCCGGTGACCGGGACCCGGCCCGCGTTGTCGGTGAGGACGGCCTCCAGCGCGTCGCGCAGGGTCGCGTCGCGGGTGACGGTGTCGTGCACCAGCGTGCCGGCGCGGGCCAGCGACCCCTTGGCGCGCATCAGGTCGCCGCGCCGCAGCCACTTGTAGGGGCGGCGGTGCCGGTCGAGCAGCAGTACCTCGGTGCTGGCGCCGTCACGCAGCAGGTCGAAGATCGACTGGAGGGGGTCGTCGACGGCGGCGGTGGCGATGTCGACGACGCCGACGTCGCGGACGCGGGTGAGGTTGAGGCGCTTGAGGGCGGCGCCGGCGCCGACGAAGCCGGAGACGAAGTCGTCGGCGGGGTTGGTGAGGATCGCCTCGGGGGTGTCGAACTGGGCGATGTGCGAGCGTTCGCGGAGCACCGCGATGCGGTCGCCGAGCTTGATCGCCTCGTCGAAGTCGTGGGTGACGAAGCAGATCGTCTTGTGCAGCTCGTGCTGGAGGCGGATCAGCTCGTCCTGGAGGTGGTCGCGGGTGATCGGGTCGACCGCGCCGAACGGCTCGTCCATCAGCAGGACGGGCGGGTCGGCGGCGAGGGCGCGGGCGACGCCGACGCGCTGCTGCTGGCCGCCGGAGAGCTGGCGGGGGTAGCGGCCGTGGAACTCGCGGGGGTCCAGCCCGACGAGGTCGAGCATCTCCTCGACCCGGTGCCTGACCCGCGTCTTGGACCAGCCGTTCATCTTCGGGACGAGGGCGATGTTCTGGGCGACGGTCATGTGGGGGAAGAGGCCGGAGGACTGGATGGCGTAGCCGACCTTGCGGCGCAGCCGGACGGGGTCGATGGCGGTGACGTCCTCGTCGCCGATGCGTATCCGGCCGCCGCTCGGCTCGATCAGCCGGTTGATCATCTTCAGGGTGGTGGACTTGCCGCAGCCCGAGGGGCCGACGAAGACGACCAGCTCGCCCGCCTTGATCTCCATGTTGACGTTGTCGACGGCGGGCGCGGAGCTGCCCGGGTAGATCTTCGTCAGGTTCTCCAGCTCGATGCGGGCGCCGGAACCGGCGACGGGCGCGGGAGTCTCAGGCACGAATCCCCCTCGGGATGGTCAGACGGCCTATGAGGACGTACGCGGCGTCGACGAGCAGGGCGAGGACGACGATGCCGAGGGTGCCGGCGAGCACCTGGTTGAGGGCGTTGGCGCTGCCCAGCGACGAGATCCCGCGGAAGATCTCGTTGCCGAGGCCGGGACCGGAGGCGTAGGCGGCGACCGCGGCGATGCCCATGAGCATCTGGGTGGCGACGCGGATGCCGGTGAGGATCGGCGGCCAGGCCAGCGGCAGCTCGACCCGCAGCAGCTGGGCGGCCCGGGACATGCCGATGCCGCGGGCGGCGTCGACCAGGGTCGCGTCCACCCCGCGCAGTCCGACGACGGCGTTGCGCACCACGGGCAGCAGCCCGTACAGGGTCAGCGCGATGACGGTGGGGGCGACGCCGAGGCCGACGACCGGGATCAGCAGGCCGATCAGGGCCAGTGAGGGGACGGTGAGGATGGTGGCGGTGGAGGTGGTGGCGAGGTTGCCGGCCCAGGTACTGCGGTAGGTGACGACGCCAAGGAGGACGCCGAGGACGGTGGCGGCGGCCATGCATTGGAGGACGGCCCAGACGTGCTGGAGCGCGTCCGTCAGCAGTTGTGCGTGGCGGGTGCCGACGTACTCCCAGAAGCTCACTCGGCGCCCTCCTCGGTCAGTTCCCCGATGCCTGCTGCACCAGGGGGATGATCCGCAACGGAACCGGATTTTCCATGACGATTGCCGTTGAGGCCCGCACAATGCCATCAAACCCCACGACCCGGTCGATCACACGTTGGAGATCGGCGTTGGACCGTGCGACGAGCCTGCAGAGCATGTCCCCGTGTCCGGTCGTTGTATGCAACTCAAGTACTTCGGGAACGGTCGCCAGATGGGCGCGGACGTCCTGGCCCTGTCCCTGTTTGATCTCAAGCGTGGCAAATGCGGTCACCGGATAGCCCAGCGCCGCCGGGTCCACCTCCGGGCCGAAGCCGCGGATCACTCCGTTCGACTGAAGGCGGTCCAGCCGCGCCTGCACCGTGCCGCGCGCCACCCCGAGCCGCCGGGACGCCTCCAGGACCCCGATCCTCGGCTCCCGCGCCAGCAGCTCCAGAAGCGCCCCGTCCAAATGATCGATCGCCATCGCGGGTACCTCCACATTCGATGGTCATCCTGTACAGATAGCCCCGCAACTCCGGGGGAACGCTAGGCATGTTGCCCAGCAAATGCACAAACTATTGCGCACCTTGTGGATCGGCGGGACTCTGCCGACATGGCAGACACCACGACGCACACCCAGCACCCCACCCCCGGCACGGCCCGCTCGGCAGACCCTTTCCCGGTCAAGGGGATGGACGCGGTCGTCTTCGCCGTCGGCAACGCCAAGCAGGCCGCGCACTACTACGCCACCGCCTTCGGCATGAAGCGGGTCGCCTACTCCGGACCGGAGAACGGCAACCGCGAGACGGCCGCCTACGTACTCGAATCCGGCTCCGCCCGGTTCGTCTTCACCTCCGTGATCAAGCCGACCACGGACTGGGGCCGCTTCCTCGCCGACCATGTCGCCGCGCACGGTGACGGCGTCATCGACCTCGCCATCGAGGTCCCCGACGCCCGCGCCGCCTACGCCTACGCCCTCGACCACGGCGCCACCGGCATCGAGGAGCCCTACGACACCAAGGACGAGCACGGCACCGTCGTCCGCGCCGTGATCGCCACCTACGGCCAGACCCGGCACACCCTCGTCGAACGCTCCGGATACGACGGCCCCTACCTGCCCGGATTCGTCTCCGCCGCCCCGATCACCGAGCCCGGCCCCCGCCGCTTCCAGGCCATCGACCACTGCGTCGGCAACGTCGAACTCGGCAAGATGGACGAGTGGGTGGCCTTCTACAACAACGTCATGGGCTTCACCAACATGAAGGAGTTCGTCGGCGACGACATCGCCACCGAATACTCCGCCCTGATGTCGAAGGTCGTCGCGGACGGCACCCGCAAGGTCAAGTTCCCGCTGAACGAGCCCGCGATCGCCAAGAAGAAGTCGCAGATCGACGAATACCTGGAGTTCTACGGCGGCCCCGGCGTCCAGCACATCGCCCTCGCCACCAACGACATCGTCGCCAGCGTCCGGGCGATGCGCGCCGCCGGCGTCGAATTCCTCGACACCCCCGACTCGTACTACGACACCCTCGGCGAATGGGCCGGCGAGACCCGCGTCCCCGTCGAGACCCTGCGCGAGCTGAAGATCCTCGTCGACCGCGACGAGGACGGATACCTGCTCCAGATCTTCACCAAGCCGGTCCAGGACCGCCCGACCGTCTTCTTCGAGATGATCGAGCGCCACGGCTCCATGGGCTTCGGCAAGGGCAACTTCAAGGCCCTCTTCGAGGCCATCGAGCGCGAGCAGGCCAAGCGCGGCAACCTCTGAACCGCGGCGGCCGGGGCCCGTCCCGCCCCGGCCGCACCCGTCCGCGATCTTCCCCGGACGCCCCCGCGGTGCCACGCTGACCACATGGACCTCATCGCACAGTTGCGCACCGGACTCCCCGAGGAAGCGCTCCTCACCGACCCCGACGTCACCGGCTCCTACGCCCGCGACATGGCGAGCTTCTGCGCGGCCGGCACCCCCGCCGTCGTCGCCCTGCCCCGCACCGTCGAACAGGTCCAGCACATCATGCGCACCGCCACCGCGCTGCGCGTCCCCGTCGTCCCCCAGGGCTCCCGCACCGGGCTCTCCGGCGCCGCCAACGCCTCCGACGGCTGCATCGTCCTCTCGCTCTCCAAGATGGACCGCATCCTGGAGATCAACCCCGTCGACCGCACCGCCGTCGTCGAACCCGGCGTCGTCAACGCCGTCCTCTCCCGCGCCGTCAACGCGCACGGCCTCTACTACCCGCCGGACCCCTCCAGCTGGGAGGAGTGCTCCATCGGCGGCAACATCGGCACCGCCTCCGGCGGACTGTGCTGCGTCAAGTACGGCGTCACCGCCGAATACGTCCTCGGCCTCGACGTCGTCCTCGCCGACGGCCGGCTGCTGAGCACCGGACGGCGCACCGCCAAGGGCGTCGCGGGCTACGACCTCACCCGCCTCTTCGTCGGCTCCGAAGGCACCCTCGGCGTCGTCGTCCGCGCCGTGCTCGCCCTGCGGCCCCAGCCGCCCGCCCAGCTCGCCCTCGCAGCGGAGTTCCCCTCCACCGCCGCCGCCTGCGACGCCGTTTGCGAGATCATGGCCCGCGGCCACGCCCCCGCCCTCCTCGAACTCATGGACCGTACGAGCGTCCGCGCCGTCAACGCCATGACCCACATGGGCCTCCCGGACACCACCGAGGCCCTGCTGCTCGCCGCCTTCGACACCCCCGACCCGGCCGCCGACCTCGCCGCCGTCGGCGCCCTGTGCACCGCGGCCGGGGCCACCGAGGTCGTGCCCGCCGAGACGCCCGCCGAGTCCGACCTGCTCCTCCAGGCCCGGCGCGTCACCCTCACCGCCCTCGAACGGCTCAACACCGCCACGATGATCGACGACGTGTGCGTCCCCCGCTCCCGGCTCGCCGCCATGCTGGAGGGCACCGCCGCCATCGCCGAGAAGTACGACCTCACCATCGGCGTCTGCGCCCACGCCGGCGACGGCAACACCCACCCGACCGTCTGCTTCGACGCCCACGACCCCGACGAGACCCGCCGGGCCCGCGCCTCCTTCGACGCCATCATGGCCCTCGGCCTCGAACTGGGCGGCACCATCACCGGTGAACACGGCGTCGGCGTCCTCAAGAAGGAATGGCTCGCCCGCGAACTCGGCCCCGTCGGCCTGGAACTCCACCGCGGCATCAAGGACGTCTTCGACCCGCACGGGCTGCTCAACCCGGGCAAACTCTTCTGACGGCGGGGCGGGCCCGGCGGCGCTCCGCCGTGCCACCGCCGCCGTCGGAACGGGCGAGCGCCGGATGCGGGGACCACCGCCGCGCCGGAGGATGGGCCCGAGGGGCCCCGGGCCCCGCACCCGGACCGGCCCCGCCGGCCGCCACGCCCAGCAGGGAGCGAGGAGCCGATGACAGCGACCCCGACCGCCGCGGACACCTATGACGTCATCGTGCTCGGTGCCGGGCCCACCGGGGAGAACGTCGCCGACCGGGTGCACGCCGCCGGGCTGAGCGCCGTCATCGTCGAGAGCGAACTCGTCGGCGGCGAATGCTCCTACTGGGCGTGCATGCCCAGCAAGGCACTGTTGCGGCCGGTCACCGCACGCTCCGAGGCCCGCAGCGTCCCCGGCCTCAAGGACGCCGCCGACGGCCCCCTGGACACCCCCGCCGTCCTCGCCCACCGCGACGCCTTCGCCTCCCACTGGAAGGACGACGGGCAGGTCCGCTGGCTGGAGTCGGCCGGCATCGACCTCGTCCGCGGCCAGGGACGCCTCGACGGACCCCGGCGGGTGAGCGTCGACGGACGGGTGCTCACCGCCCGGCACGCCGTCGCGGTGTGCACCGGCAGCCGGGCCCTGCTCCCGCCCGTCCCCGGCCTGGCCGGGGCCCGGCCCTGGACCAGCCGCGAGGCGACCAGCGCACGCGCCGTCCCCGGACGGCTGGTGATCGTCGGCGGGGGAGTGGTCGGCGTCGAGATGGCCACCGCCTGGCGGGCCCTCGGCGCCGGGGTGACCCTCCTCGTCCGCGGCGACGGACTGCTGCCCCGTATGGAACCCTTCGCCGGCCGGCTGGTCGCCGAATCCCTCGCCGAGGCCGGGGCGATGCTCCGCTTCGGCGTCTCGGTCACCGAGGTACGGCGCGAGGCGCGAGACGGCGCGGCCACCGTCGTCCTCGACACCGGCGAGGAGATCGTCGCCGACGAACTCCTCATCGCCACCGGACGCGCCCCGCGCACCGACGACATCGGCCTGGAGACCGTCGGCCTGGAGCCCGGCTCCTGGCTGGAGGTGGACGACAGCTGCCGGGTCACCGCCCTCGCCGACGGCTGGCTCTACGCCGTCGGCGACGTCAACCACCGCGCGCTCCTCACCCACCAGGGCAAGTACCAGGCCCGGATCGCGGGCGCCGCCATCAGCGCCCGCGCCCAGGGCGTCCCGATCCTGGAGACCGACCGCTGGGGGGCCCACTCCGCCACCGCGGACACCGTGGCCGTCCCCCAGGTCGTCTTCAGCGACCCCGAGGCCGCGGCCGTCGGCCTCACCGCCGCCGAGGCCGAACGCGCGGGCCACCGCGTCCGCGCCGTCGACCAGGACCTCGGCGCCGTCGCCGGCGCCGCCCTCTACGGCGACGGCTACCGGGGCCGGGCCCGGATGGTCGTCGACCTCGACCGCGAGATCCTGCTCGGCGCCACCTTCGTCGGCCCCGGCGTCGGCGAACTCCTGCACTCCGCGACCGTCGCCGTGGCCGGCGAGGTGCCCGTCGAACGCCTCTGGCACGCGGTCCCCTCCTTCCCGACGATCAGCGAGGTCTGGCTCAGACTGCTGGAGGCGTACCGGGGATAGGGGCCGGTCAGGGCCGCTGCCTCATATGCCCTCGTCCTCGGCGAGGGTGTGGGCCACCAGGGCGTTGGCGTGGCCGTGGCCGAGCCCGTGCGCGGTCTTGAGCCAGGTGACCAGCTCCATGTGCCGGGTCAGGGGCGAGGAGCGGATGAGGTCCTTCCACTCCGCCACCGGGCGTCCGTACTTCTTCTCGATCGAGGGGAAATAGCTCGCAGGGCCTTTCACGGCATCCGCCATGGTGATCTCCATGTTCGTCCTGTCCGCGCGTACACGGCCGGGGCGGCACCGCGCCGCGGACCGTCCGTACGGTCCCGCCCCCTGACCCGTATCAGAGCACGGGGCACTGACAATTGACCCGCGCCCGCCGCCGACCTGCGCCGGAGCCCGCCTCACGCCCCATGTCCGGGCCCGCGCGCCACGGCCCGCCGCGTACCGGCTTCCGAACCGCCCCCCTGAACGCGCAGCGTCAGCGCCACGGCACGAACCCCCATCGTCCGGGTGAATGATCACCAAGCGCGCCACGGCCCCCGCGCCCTTCACGAGGATGAGGGCACATGGCATGCATCTGTCCCCACTGCCGCGCCCCCGAAGCCGTGGCCGTCCTGCACAACTTCGCGGAGGAGAACGGCGGCATCCACCTCTTCCCGTGCGTGTTCTGCAATCTGCCCCCGCGCCGGGGCACCGGCCCCGCGGCGCAGAAGGCCGCCGCGCGCTGCGCCACCCCGCACTGCGGCGGAGCCGTGGAGGACGTGTACCACTACGGCGCCGGTGTCCACCCCGAGGCCATCCGCCGCCACCCGTGCCGCCGCTGCGGCTCCACCGGCACCGGCCCGGCGCCGACGGAACGACCGCCCACCACCACGTACCGGCGCCGCACCGCGCCCGACCTCCGGGTATGACCCCGGGCGGGCCCGCCCGGCACCGGGCCCGCCCCCGGGACGCTCCACACCCCGGGCCGCGCACCACCCCGCTCGCCACCGTCACCCCCGCGTGACCTGGCCCGCAGGGTCGCGCCCCCGCTCCGCCGAGGCACCGGCCTCCTGGTCCGGACCTAGGTCGAAATCCCGATTCCCCGTTCACTCCCACGGGCGTAGCCTCGATCACGGACCGCACTCCAGGCCCTGAGGGAAAAACATCACCACAGGAGGCCACCGTGCCGGCACACCTCGACCACACCATCGTCCACGCCACGGACCGCTTCGCGTCCGCCCGTTTCCTCACCACACTCCTCGGCGCCCCCGATCCACGGCCGTTCGGCCCGTTCGCCGCCGTCCCGCTCGACGACGGCGTGACCCTCGACTACGCGGACACCCTCGTCGACCGCGACAGCATCGTCCCGCAGCACTTCGCGTTCCTCGTCTCCGACGAGGAGTTCGACACCATCCACTCCCGGGTCCGCGCGCGCGGCCTGCCGTACTGGGCCGAACCGCACCACGGGGAGCCGGGCAGCCTCAACCACCGCCGCGGCGGCCGCGGCTTCTATGTCGACGACCCCGACGGGCATGCCATCGAGTTCCTCACCCGCTCCGAGAGCGCCACCGTCTGACGCCCCGCGCCCCGTCTCCGCACCCCCGTCCCACGGGATCTCCCGGTGGGCGCCGGTCACGCGCCGGGCTCCGGGAAGTCGTCGGTCCACGGGTCGCTCGACCACAGTTCGTCGCGGGGCGCCAGGGCGAGCAGCTCGCTCAGCCCCTTGTCGATGCCCAGGTGCTTCTGCTCGCTCCCCGGGGGCACCACCCGCAGGGTGCGCTCCAGCCAGGCCGAGACCGCGGCGGCCGGGGCCTCCAGCAGGGCGTCGCCGTCGGGGGAGCTGAGCGCCATGCAGACCAGGCTGCGCCCGTCCACCTTCGTCGGCCACACCCGCACGTCCCCCTGGCCGCACGGCCGGAACACGCCCTCGACGAGCAGTTCGCGGGCGAACGTCCAGTTGACGGGGCAGTCCGAGCCGATGTGGAAGGTGACATGGACGGCGTAGGGGTCGTCGGTCCGGTAGGCCAGTCGCGCCGGCACCGGAACGCTGCGCTCCGGGGACACGACCAGGCCCAGCTCCAGCTCTCGTTCCACCACGGTGTGCATGAGGTCCGCCTCTCTGCTTCTGCTTCGTGCGGGCCCCTGCGAAGTGCCCGCACTGACATAGAGGCGGTGGACGCCGGACCATTACGCGACTTCGTACAACTTTTTTCGGGACGCTCTTCCAGGTGGTCACGGGCGGGGGCGGCGCTGCCATGATCCGCCGTCTGATAGATGTGGACGCCGCGTTGCGGCACACTGCCGTCCACACCCACCAGGCCGAGAACAGATACGGGACTTCGGACATGAGCGCCCCTACCTCAGGATCCGCCGGCGGCAGCCCCACGCCAGGCTTCTACCCGGACCCGTCGATCCCCGGCTACATCCGGTACTGGAACGGCGCCGCCTGGGTACCGGGCACCAGCCGGCCCGCGCCCGCCGAGG
>NZ_JCANQV010000060.1:0-24512 GCF_059553635.1 Candidatus Streptomyces philanthi | reverse complement strand
CGGCCACCAGCCCTACACCCCCGACGAAGTCCGCGAAGCACTCCAGATCGGACCGGACGCACCGATCATCACCACCGACGCGCGCCACCGCAGCGAGGCCAAGAGCGCGCTGATCACCTTGGTGGAGCACGCCCTGATGGCCCGCCTCCGCTGACCCCCGAACCCGGAAGGCCCCCGCACACCTGCCAGGTGCGGGGGCCTTCGTCGTTCGGGCCGGCTGCCTCAGCCGTCCACGAAGTGGTCGAACTCGCCGGCCTTCACGCCGAGGATGAACGCCTTGAGGTTGGCGGGGGTGGTGGTGAGGACGACCTCGGGATCGTCGCTCTCACACAGCTTGATGGTGTGGGGGTCGGGGGCGGCGACATGAATACACTGCGCGCCCTCATTGCTGTACGAAGACTTCTGCCAGTTGTACGTAGCCACGCCGCGTCCCCTCAGTCGTCAACGAAGTGGTCGAACTCCCCCGCTTTAATCCCCAGGATGAACGCCTTCAGGTTGGCAGGGGAAGTAGTGAGGACAATGTCCGGGTCATCGCTCTCGCACAGCTTGATCGTGCGGGCATCAGGGGCGGCGACGTGGAGGCAGTTCGATCCCTGCGCGCTGTACGACGACTTCTGCCAGTTGTACGTAGTCATATGCCTTCTTTCAGAGTTCCTGCGCAATACGACGGATCGAGCGACGAGACGCTTCCGGCCCAAGAGCCCTGGCTTCCATGTGCTCCAAGATGATGCGATAGGTAGCCAACTTGGCTTCCGCGTCAACAATCTCAGAGCCGTGATCGGTATCGAGCAGCACTGTATCCAGTTGCGACACAGCTCCTTCGAGGTAGTCAAAGGGCTGCCCGGAGTTCGGTAGGGCACCCGAACCGAACGGGGTGAGCAGGAGGGTAACGTCTTCACGTTCGCTCATGTCCAGTAGGTACTCAAGCTGCTTGCGCATGACGACCGGGCCACCGATCTCCATGCGCAACGCAGCCTCGTGGAGGATTGCCGTGATGGGCGCCGGCTTCTCTCCATGGAGAACTGCCTGCCGCTTGATGCGATGTGAGACTCGGTGCTCTACCTCGTGCGGCGGAAAGTGGGGCACGTATGCGGCGAAGACGGCACGCGCGTATTCCGCGGTCTGCAGGAGCCCAGGGACATAGAGGTTCGCGGCGATGCGGAACCTGGTCGTGTGGTATTCGAGTTCGGCGATATCCAGCAGCTGATGCGGAAGGATCTCGCGATACTCCTCCCACCACCCGCGCGTCCTGCCTCCGGTCATCCCGGCGAGGGCATCGATCAGTTCCTGGTCCGTACAGCGGTAGTGGTGCGCGAGCGCGCGGACTCGGTCGGCGCTGACGGCATAACGTCCGGTCTCGATGTTGCTCATACGCCCCTGCGAGGCGCCAAGAAAGGCACCCGCCTCCGTGGCCGTCATATCTGTCTGCTCGCGCAGCCTGCGCAGCTCGCGACCGAGCCGACGCTGTCGGGCCGTTGGCGGAACGTTGTTCGGTGCCATGGGATCTCACCTCTGCTCTCCGGTGTCTCGTGGAGCAGCGTCCCCCACACGAGGGGCATTGGAGTTCATTCCTTCAGAACGATGGAGTGCACTCCAGTGGACGCGCTACCTTGTGGGCAAGGCCACTCTCCATCAGGGCTCCCAACCCCTATCCGGAGGAATCCATGCACACCGTATCGCCACAGGCCAACACCCCCGACCACACCAACCCCCCACACCCCACCGGCACCCTCCACCCCGAACTCTCCGAGATGGCCAACGAGTTGGCACCCCGACTGTTCGCCGTCGCTCAGCAGTACCCCGTCGGGGACGGGGAGGTGGACGGGTGCATCGCCGCCTGGGGGCTGGCGTACGAGGACGGGCGGGCGCAGGTGATCAGTACCGGGGACCAGGCGCATCTCCACCTCAATTCGCCGGAGAGCGCGGTGCGCTGGTTCGGGCTGGCGGAGGGTACCCAGGCGTGGCTCATCTGGCCGGGCTCGGGGAAGCTGTCCGCCTGAGAGCAGGTGACGGCACCGGCATACCCGGAGGGCGCGGGGGCTTTCCCGCACGAGCCCCGTTGGCAGCGGTCGGGTGTGCAAGGTGACCGGACAACGCGCTTCCGCCATCGGTAGGGATTTCCCCGAGTGCTAGAAACCCCTCAGGGCTGGCACCCAAACGATGGCGGCTGCCCGCTCCGTATCGGCGGACGGGCACCCCGAGCCAACCGGACCGGGGCCGACGAGAGATAGGGAGGCCGCCCGCCCCGACCGCACCACTCACTCAGTCCACTCGAAAGACACTCTGAGGAGCTCTCGTGACCACCTCCGCTATGCAGTCCACCACCGCCCGCCCGTGGGGCGTCGGACGGCTCGCGCCGTATCCGACCTCCGTCCGCCGCCCGCACACCACCGTCACCATCGATCCCGTCACGCAACTCGGCGTGTTCCGCGACAGTGCCGGCCAGGTGGTCGAGATGGGCAAGCACGGCACCAGCTCCGGCACCGAGACCCACACGACCACGAATTCCGACTCGGCGCCCGATCAGGGACACGACCAGGACAGCCAGCAGGACTGATGCTCGCGACCGAGGAGAGGCCGGTCCTGGTGGCCACGGAGGCGGACGACATCACCGCCGACATGGTGATCACCCAGCTCAACCGGCGGAATGTGCCGGTGGTCAGGTTCAACCCCGCTGACATCGGCGTGGACCTGACGGTCTCGGCTCGGTTCGGTACCTGCCCGGCCCCTGTGGCCGGGCAGGTCCGTACCCCGTCGAGAACCACCGACCTGGCTCAGTTACGGGCGGTGTACTGGCGCCGCCCCTTCTGGCCCACCTTCCAGCACCTGGACGATGACGATGCGCGATTCGCTGCGGCGCAGGTCCGCTACGGGCTCGGAGGTACCCTCTACGCCCTCGACGGTCCACTATGGGTCAACCACCCGCTCCGCAACGCTGCCGCCGACTACAAGCCGTCTCAGCTCGCTTTCGCGCAGAGGCTCGGTCTCACCGTGCCGCCAACCCTCGTGACCAACGACCCTGATGAGGCACGGGAGTTCATTACCTCCCACAGACAGGTGATCTACAAGACACTGCGGTGGACCCCATATGACCGAGAGGGAGTCCCGGTCACCGGATGGACCGATCCGGTCACGTCCGACGAAGTTGACGACAGTGTGCGCGTGGCGCCCCACCTGTTCCAGTCCCGCGTGGACAAGATCGCCGACCTGCGAGTGCTGGTGGTCGGCCGGCAAGTGTTCGCCGTACGCATTGACTCCGGCTTGCTGGACTGGCGTAAGGACTACTCCGCCCACTCATACGCCGTGGTGGATCTGCCCGACCACTTGGACACGGCCCTTCTTGCTTACCTTGACCACTTCGGGCTGGTGTCCGGGAGCTTTGACCTGGCCATGGACAGGGCTGGTGACTACTGGTGGCTGGAGCTGAATCCGAACGGCCAGTGGGGATGGCTGGAAGAGAGGACCGGGCTTGAGATGTCCGCCGCATTCGCTGACCTGCTGACACGAGGAGAGACCCCATGACCGGTACCGCGCCGGAGCGCCGCGCCCTCGCCGATCGGCTGGAGAAAGCCGGTGTCCTCACCACTCCCCAGTGGCGGGCAGCGGTGGAGGCCGTACCGCGCGAGCTGTTCCTGAACCCGGGAGTGTTCCTGCCCGAGGACGGCGGCCGGTGGCGGCCGGTCACCGCAGCCGGGACCGACCCGGCCGAGTGGGCAAAGATCGCATACAGCGACCGGTCCCTGACCACTCAGCTCGACGGACGCCGCACCGCCGACCAGGCCAGCGGTCTCGTCACAGGCTCCCCCACCTCGTCATCCACCACCCCGGTCACCGTGGTGGGCATGATCGAGAGTCTGGAGGTGGCGGACGGGCACCACGTGCTGGAGATCGGCACGGGCACCGGCTACTCGTCGGCCCTGATGTGCCATCGGCTCGGTGAGGACAACGTGACCACGATCGAGGTGGACCCCGAGGTGTCGGCCCGCGCGGACGCCGCGTTGGAAGCGGCCGGGTTCGAGACGTGGACCGTGACCGGGGACGGGCTCCTTGGCCACCCCCGCCGCGCCCCGTACGACCGCGTGATCGCAACCTGTGCTGTCCGCCGTATCCCCCACACCTGGATCAGGCAGACCAAGCCGGGCGGCATCATCCTGGCCACCGTCGGCGGCTCCTGGCACTACGGCACGGGCCTGGCGAAGGTCACCGTCGGCGCGGACGGCACCGCCGAGGGGCGGATCATCGGCCGCTCCTCCTTCATGCAGGCACGATCCCAGGCCGCGCTCCCCGTGTCCGGCGACCTGTCGGCCCGTACGGCCTACGCCGACAGCGAGCGGGCGGCGAAGGTGCCGCCCGTCGTGCTGGAGGAGTGGATGCCCGCCTTCCTCGCCCAGCTCGCGGCGCCCGGCGCGCAGTTCGTCCGCGCCGCTACGTCCGAAGGCGCCCGGCTTCTGTACCTCTTCGACCCGGAGCGCGAGTCCTTCGCCGCCTTCACCGCTCACGGCGACGGCTGGAGCGTGCGCCAGGGCGGCCCCGTGGCGCTGTGGGACGACATCGAGCGGGCACTCACCGCGTGGCAGGACGCGGGAAGCCCCGGCATCACCGCCGTACGACTCCACATCACGAACAGGGCCCACACGTACTGGATCGAGGGCCACCCGGCACTGCGGTGGCAGCACCGCCTCGCCTGAGCGAGTGCCGGACCCGACCGGCTGCCCCCGCGTACGCCGAAGGCCCTGGTCCCCCCGCAGGGGACCAGGGCCTCAGTCGTCGTTCAGCGCTGCCAGCTGGTGGCGGCCTGGAAGCCGCGGACGCGCTCCAGGCGGCGCCAGCGGGGGGCCGTGGTGCGGGGGCGGGCCGGGGTGGCCGGGCGGTGGGCGGCGCGGGCCAGGAGGACGGCGGTCAGCGCGGCGAGTTCCTCCTCGCTGGCCTGGCCCTTCTCCACGCGGATGGGGTGGGTCCTGAGAGTGTCGGCAGGGTTCACGGTCGTTCGTCTCCGTCGTCGCGGTGGCAGTGCCGGGTCGGTGGTGCCGCGCGGGGCTACTGGGGCGGGTTGCCGTGCTTACGGGCCGGCAGGTCCGCGTGCTTGGTGCGCAGCATGTCCAGGGCGCGGACGAGGGTGTGGCGGGTGTCGGCGGGGTCGATGACGTCGTCGACGAGGCCGCGCTCGGCCGCGTAGTACGGGTGCATCAGCTCGGACTTGTACTCCTTGACCATGCGGGTGCGCATGGCGTCGGGGTCCTCGGCCTCGGCGATCTGCCGGCGGAAGATGACGTTGGCCGCGCCCTCGGCGCCCATGACGGCGATCTCGTTGGTGGGCCAGGCGTAGGTGAGGTCCGCGCCGATGGACTGGGAGTCCATGACGATGTAGGCGCCGCCGTACGCCTTGCGCAGCACGATGGAGATGCGCGGGACGGTGGCGTTGCAGTACGCGTAGAGCAGCTTGGCGCCGTGGCGGATGATGCCGCCGTGCTCCTGGTCAACGCCGGGCAGGAAGCCGGGGACGTCCAGCAGGGTGATGATCGGGATGTTGAACGCATCACACATCTGGACGAAGCGGGCGGCCTTCTCGGACGCCTCGATGTCCAGGACGCCGGCCAGCGACTGCGGCTGGTTGGCGATGATGCCGACGACCTTCCCGTCCAGGCGGGACAGGGCCACGATGATGTTGGTCGCCCAGCGCTCGTGGATCTCCAGGAACTCGCCGTCGTCGACGATCTCCTCGATGACCTTGCGCATGTCGTAGGGGCGGTTGCCGTCCGCCGGGACGAGGTCGAGCAGCACGTCGCCGGAGCGGTCGGCCGGGTCCTCGCAGTCGACGGTCGGCGGGTTCTCGCGGTTGTTGGCCGGGAGAAGGGAGAGGAGGTAGCGGACCTCCTCCAGGCAGGTGGTCTCGTCGTCGTAGGCGAAGTGGCACACACCGGAGGTCTCGGCGTGGACGTCGGCGCCGCCCAGACCGTTCTGGGTGATCTCCTCGCCGGTGACCGCGCGGACCACGTCCGGGCCGGTGATGAACATCTGGGAGGTGTCGCGGACCATGAACACGAAGTCGGTCAGCGCGGGCGAGTACGCCGCGCCGCCGGCGCAGGGGCCGAGCATGACCGAGATCTGCGGGATGACACCGCTCGCCTTGGTGTTGCGCTGGAAGATGCCGCCGTAGCCGGCCAGCGCCGAGACGCCCTCCTGGATACGGGCGCCGGCGCCGTCGTTCAGCGACACCAGGGGGGCGCCGGCCTGGATGGCCATGTCCATGATCTTGTGGATCTTGGTGGCGTGGGCCTCGCCCAGCGCTCCGCCGAAGATCCGGAAGTCGTGTGCGTAGACGAACACCGTCCGGCCGTGGACCGTGCCCCAGCCGGTGATCACACCGTCGGTGTACGGCTTCTTGGCCTCCAGGCCGAAGCCCGTCGCCCGGTGCCGCCGCAGCGGCTCCACCTCGTTGAAGGAACCCTCGTCCAGCAGCAGCTCGATCCGCTCGCGGGCCGTCAGCTTGCCCTTGGCACGCTGGGCTTCGGTCGCTCGCTCGCTGGGGCCTCGCCGAACCTGCTCACGGATGGCGTGGAGTTCGGCGACGCGCCCGCGGGCGTCGGTGGCGCCGGCGGGCACATCTTCGACAGTGGTCATGCATCGACGGTACGCGGAGGGCGCCTCCTGGGCCGATGTCGATTTCTTACAACGTCGGCCGCGATTTGGTGGGCAAGCAGTACAGATGCGTCCTGGAGGCAGGGTGGGCACCGTCCGCCGAACGGGTGTGACGCTGTACTCCGTCTGTATGGGGCCGACAAAACCCCGGACGGACGGTGAGATGAACCACGGGAGGCGCGCGGCGGGCGCTCAGGGCAGGGCGACGGTACAGGTGAAGGTGGCGCAGGCGGTGCCCGGGGTGATCCGCAGCCGCAGGGCGCGGCCCGCGGCCCGCACCTCGACGGCCGGGTCACGGTCGAGGACGGCACGCACCGGGTGGTACCAGACGATCTCCAGCGGCTCCCCGGAGCGGTCGGGAGCGGCGGCGCACAGCACGGCGGTGCGGGTGCGGGGGTCGGTGCGTACGAGGACGCCGGCCGGGCCGTCCGCGGCGAGGGGTCCGGCACGTCCGGCGCGCCAGAAGTTGACGGCGGTCAGGCCGAGGGCGGGGACGGCGACGCCCTGGCGGGTGCCGGTGTGGGCGAGGACGGTGAGCCGGGGGTCCGCGGCGCGGGCGGCGGTGGCACGCGCGGTGGCGCCGGGCAGCAGGAGATAGGTGTAGCGGGCGCCGGTGGGGTCGGTGCCGTGGTCCTGCCGGAGCGTCAGGTAGCGGCGGGTGAGGGGCCGGGGCGAGGAGCCGGTGTTGATGTCGTGCCAGGAGCCGGTGCGGTCCTCGCGCAGGGCGTGCAGCCGGGTGCCGCCGGGGAAGACGTAGCCGCCGTGGCCGGCGAGGTGGGCCCAGCGGGCGTGCGGGAGGACGTGGGTGCGGCCGGGGGTCGTGGCGCGGGGGACGCCGTCGACGAGGAGGGGCGCGTCGCCGTCCGCGCCCAGCGCGCGGTTGTCGACGACGGTCTCGGCGGGGACGCCGTCGCGGGAGGTGATCGCCGCGCCGAGGCAGAGGACGCCGTCGTCGAGGAAGAACCAGGACTTCCGGGCGGTGAGGGTGGAGGCGAGGCCCCGCAGGTCCTGGCCGACGGCGGCGTAGGTGCCGTCGGTGGTGCCGCCGACCCAGCGGGCGTCCGGTCGCGGCGCTCCCCAGCCGCCGCCCTCGTTGTCGGCGAGGCGCCGGGTGGAGACGGTGGTGCCGGGCAGCCGGTAGGGGTCGACGGTGGGCCAGTAGGCGTCCGTGTACTGGTCGTCGGCCGGGCCGTCGCCCCACCAGGAGAGCATTCCGGCGCCGGTGTGCCAGCCGCGCGGGTTCTCGCCGTTGCCGTTCTCGTAGTGGGCGATGCGGTCGGAGGCCATGGAGAGGGCGGCGGTCCAGCCGGGGCGGCGGTGCACGGCGCGGTCCATGGCGGGGAAGAGGCGGTGGCCGACGGGCTCGGGTGCGGCGGGGACGTCACTCTCCGCGATGGCGTGGAGGCGGGCGAGGTCGGCGGCGGTGTACTGGCGGTCGGTGAGGACGGGCCGGGTGCGGTCGCGGACGATCCAGCCCTTGACCAGGGCGTGCCGCCGTCGGCGGGTGGCCGGGTCCTCGCTCTCGGCGAGCAGGGCGACGGCGGCGATCAGGGTGTGGCCGTGGAAGTGGTCGCTGCGGGTGAGGTGGCGTTCGTCGGTGAGGAGGTCGCCACGGCTGATGGCGCGGCCGTTGACGCAGTCCATCATCAGGCCGTTGTGGACGAACGGGGCGAAGGCGTGCTCGACGCTGTCGGCGATGTTCCGCCGGGCCGGGTCGGTGACGTCCCACGGGGAGCCGGCGAGCAGGAAGAAGAGGCGGGCGAGGCCGTCGAGGAGGACGGTGCCGTAGGTGCCGGTGTACGGGACGGAGGTGTGCTGGACGAACGAGCCGTCGGCGTAGAGCCCGTCCCCCTCGGTCACGTGGCGGAAGACCGGGGAGAGCGCGTCGCGGGCGAGGGCAATGGTGGCGGGGTCGCGGCCGAGGACGCCGCGCAGGGCGGTGACGCGGCACAGGTCGACGCGGTTGGCGCCGGTGCTGACGCCGGTGTAGGGGCCGAGCAGGGTGTCGGGGACGAAGTGGGCGACGGCGGCGAGGCAGCGGGCGCGCCGTGCGTCGCCGAGGCCGCCGGGGGCGTGGGCGTCGAGGAGGGCGGCGGTGTCCAGGAGGGCGCGGGGGCTGCCGATCCGCCACTCCCACCAGTTGCCGTAGGGGGTGGTGGCGGGGTGGTAGACGGTGGCGTCGAGGTGGTCGAGGCCGGTGAGGACGGCGGTGGCGAGGCGGGGGTCTCCGGTGCGGCCGGTGCCGGGTTGGGCGTACGCCTGGGCCATGACGGACAGCCGCTCGTAGCCGGCGGTGATGCCGGTGGGCGGGTCGTGGGGGCGGTCGGGCCAGAGGGAGTGCGCGGTGGGCCGCATGGTCCGGCGGAAGGTGTCGGCGAGGGTGCCGGTCTCGCGCAGGGCGGTGGTGTACGGCTCGGGGGCGGGGGCGGGGCCGGTGCCGAGGAGGAGGCCGGTCCAGCGGTGGAGGAGGGCGGTGAAGGGGTCGTGGGCGGCACTCGCGGGTGCGGCGGCGGCCGCGGTGAGGGCGGTGGCCGTGGCGAGGAAGCGGCGGCGGGTCCAGTGCGGCATGTGCGGTCCTCCCCGTGGCGGTGGTGCGGGGCCCTGGGGTTCCTGTAGCACCGGGGGCGGGGGGCGGCAATGACCGGCGTGAGGGCACACCCGGGACAACATGTTGAAAGTTGAACCAGATGCCGTTATGGTGAATCTCGTTGAAGGTTAAACAACACCTCGGCGGGTCACCCGCCGTCCCGTCTTCGAGGAGGAGCCATGGCTCTGTTCACCCGCAAGCGCACCGCAGCCCCCGCCGCCACGACCGTGGCCCCCGCCCCCCAGGCGGACCCCGCGCTGGCCGCCCTGACCGGCGACTACACCATCGACCCGGCCCACAGCAGCATCGGCTTCACCGTCCGCCACGCCATGGTCACCAACGTCCGCGGCGCCTTCGGACAGCACGAGGGCTCCCTGCACCTGGACGGCAGCGACCCGGCCCGCTCCACGGCCTCGATCGACGTCACCATCGCCAGCGTCGACACCGGCATCGCCGACCGTGACGCGCACCTGCGCGGCGGCGACTTCTTCGACGCGGAGAAGTTCCCCCTGATGACCTTCCGCTCCACCGCCGTCGAGCAGGTGGGCGCCGACACCTTCCGCGTCACCGGCGACCTGACCATCAAGGACGTCACCCGCCCCCTCTCCGTCGACCTGGAGTTCCAGGGCGCGGCCACCGACGTCTACGGCGCCGAGCGGGTCGGTTTCGAGGGCAGCGCCGAGATCCTGCGCTCCGACTGGGGCCTGACCTGGAACGCGGCCCTGGAGGCCGGCGGTGTCATGGTCAGCGACAAGGTCAAGCTGGTCTTCGACATCTCCGCCGTCAAGGCCGCCTGACCCGCCCGCACACCCCGCGGCCCCGCGCCGGCCCCGTCCCCCGGGGGCCCTGGCGCGGGGCCGCGGCCCGTGTACGGCTACTCCGCCGGTTCCACCCCGGCCCGCAGCAGCCCGTACGCGTAGGCGTCGTCGAGGGCCTGCCAGGAGGCGGCGATGACGTTGTCGGCGACGCCGACCGTGGACCACTCACCGTGGCCGTCGGTGGTGGAGACCAGGACGCGGGTGGTGGAGCCGGTGCCCTGGCTGCCCTCCAGGATGCGGACCTTGTAGTCGACCAGCTCGATCCGCGCGAGCTGGGGGTAGATCCGCTCCAGGCCGACGCGCAGGGCGCGGTCCAGGGCGTTGACCGGGCCGTTGCCCTCGCCGGTGGCCACGATCCGCTCGCCCTTGGCCCAGATCTTCACGGTCGCCTCGTTGGCGTGGGTGCCGTCGGGGCGGTCCTCGACGATCGCCCGCCAGGACTCCACCCGGAAGAACCGCGGGGCGCGCCCCTGCGGCCCGCCGCGCTGGAGCTCGTCGCGCAGCAGCAGTTCGAAGGAGGCGTCGGCGGCCTCGTAGGTGTAGCCCGCCAGTTCGCGTTCCTTGACGCGGGCGACGACCCGGCCGACCAGGTCGCGGTCGCCGCTCAGGTCGATGCCGAGTTCCTTGCCCTTCAGCTCGATCGAGGCGCGGCCGGCCATGTCGGATACCAGCATCCGCATGGTGTTGCCGACCAGCGCCGGGTCGATGTGCTGGTAGAGGTCCGGGTCGACCTTGATGGCGGAGGCGTGCAGCCCGGCCTTGTGGGCGAAGGCCGAGACTCCGACGTAGGGCTGGTGGGTGGAGGGCGTGAGGTTGACGACCTCGGCGATGGCGTGCGAGATCCGGGTGGTCTCCGCGAGCCGGCCCGCGGGCAGGACCGTGCGGCCGTACTTCAGCTCCAGGGCGGCGACGACGGGGAAGAGGTTGGCGTTGCCGACGCGTTCGCCGTAGCCGTTGGCGGTGCACTGGACGTGGGTGGCGCCCGCGTCGACCGCGGCCAGGGTGTTGGCGACGGCGCAGCCGGTGTCGTCCTGGGCGTGGATGCCCAGCCGGGCGCCGGTGTCGGCGAGGACGGTGCGGACGACGTCCGTGATCCGCGCGGGCAGCATGCCGCCGTTGGTGTCGCAGAGCACCACCACATCGGCGCCCGCCTCGTGCGCGGTGCTCACCACCGCGGTGGCGTAGCCGGCGTCGAGGGCGTAGCCGTCGAAGAAGTGCTCGCAGTCGAGGAAGACCCGCCGGCCCTGGGCGCGGAGGTACGCGACGGTGTCCCGGACCATCGCGAGGTTCTCCTCGGGCGTGGTGCGCAGCGCCAGTTCCACGTGCCTCACGTGCGACTTGGCGACGAGGGTGATGACCGGGGCCCCGGACTCCAGCAGCGCGGCGACCTGCGGGTCGTCCTCGACCCGGACCCCGGCCTTGCGGGTGGCGCCGAAGGCGACCAGCTGCGCGTGCCGGAAGTCGATCTCGGCGCGGGCCCGCCGGAAGAACTCGGTGTCCCGGGGGTTGGCACCCGGCCAGCCGCCCTCGATGAAGCCGACGCCGTAGTCGTCGAGGTGACGGGCGAGGGTCAGCTTGTCGGCGACGGTCAGGTTGATGCCCTCACGCTGGGCGCCGTCGCGCAGCGTGGTGTCGAACACGTGGAAGTCGTCGGACGGGCGGTCGGAGGGCGAGGTGGGGGCGGGGGCGTCCGTCATGCTGGTGTGGCTCCTGTCGGGATCTCGGTCTACCGGAATAACCGGTTCCACCGTCCCTCCATGGTCCCTCGCACTCCGTTCCCGGTGCCGGGTGGGTTCCGGAAACGAAAAAACCTCTCGCGGGTGCGAGAGGTCTGCGCGCGGGTCTGGGACGACGGTGGCCGCGCCGTACGGGTTCGTACGGGCGGTCACTGCGGACCGGCGCGCCTGCTGCCAATAATCATGGCGAACGAGAGCACGGGGGCAGTCTGGCACAGCACCGCCCCCGGTGCCCCCGCGTCTCAGGATGCGAGCACGCGCCCGCCCGCTTCCGTGTCCTTGCCGTCCTTGCCGCCCTTGCCGACCCGGTGCAGGTCGATGCTGCGGGTCTCGCGCATCGTCAGGTAGACGACCAGGGAGACGGCCGCGCAGCCGGAGACGTACCAGGGGAAGCCGGACTCGATCCCGGCGTTCTTGAACCACAGCGCGACGTACTCGGCGGTGCCGCCGAAGAGGGCGTTGGCGATGGCGTACGGGAGGGCGACGCCGAGGGCGCGGACGCCGGTCGGGAAGAGTTCGGCCTTCACGCAGGCGTTGATCGAGGTGTAGCCGGTGACGACGACCAGGGCGAGCAGCGAGAGGCCGAGCGCGGGCCAGAAGCTGCCGGCGTGCCGCAGCAGGGTCATGATCGGCACGGTCAGCAGCGTCGAGCCGACCGCGAAGGCGATCAGCAGCGGGCGGCGCCCGATCCGGTCCGAGAGCAGGCCGGCCAGCGGCTGGAGGCACATGAAGACGAACAGGGCGCAGAAGCTGACCAGCGAGGCGGTGGACTTCGGCAGGCCGGCGCTGTTCGAGAGGTACTTCGTCAGATAGGTGGTGTACGTGTAGTACGCGACGGTGCCGCCCATGGTCAGGGCGATGACGAGGAACGCCTCGCGCTTGTGCGCCATCAGCGCCTTGAGGGTGCCGCGGTCGGGGTCGCTGCGGGCGTCGTCGTCGGCGGCGTAGACCTCGGTCTCCAGCATGGTGCGGCGCAGGTAGAAGACGACGGCGGCGCCCAGCGCGCCGATCACGAACGGGATGCGCCAGGCCCAGTGATGCAGTGCCTGGTCGGACAGGGTGCGCTGGAGGAGGATCAGGAGGCCGAGGCCGAGGAGCTGGCCGGCGGTCATCGACACGTACTGGAAGCTGGAGGCGAAGCCGCGGCGGTCGGCGGAGGACGCCTCGGTGAGGTAGGTGGCGCTGGCCGCGTACTCGCCGCCGACCGACAGGCCCTGGAGCATCCGGGCGACGAGCAGTACCGCCACCCCGCCGTATCCGGCCACCGCGTAGGTGGGGGCGACGGCGATCAGGACCGCGGAGGCGGACATCAGGGTGACGGTCAGGGTGAGCGCGGCCTTGCGGCCCCGGCGGTCACCGACGCGGCCGAGCAGCCAGCCGCCGACCGGGCGCAGGAAGAAACCCACGGCGAAGATGCCCATGGTGTTCATGAGGTTGGCGGTGTCGTTCCCCTTGGGGAAGAACGCGTCCGCGAAGTACACCGCGAAGCTGGCGTACACGAACCAGTCGAA
This sequence comes from Candidatus Streptomyces philanthi, assembly GCF_059553635.1. Classification (NCBI taxonomy): domain Bacteria; kingdom Bacillati; phylum Actinomycetota; class Actinomycetes; order Kitasatosporales; family Streptomycetaceae; genus Streptomyces; species Candidatus Streptomyces philanthi. Next base: position 11,221 of record NZ_JCANQV010000060.1, on the reverse strand, counting down.
CCACTCGACCATGTTCCCGGCCGAACCGACCCAGATCTTCTTCCACTGCTCTCGTCCCATGGACGATCACGGTCGCCGAGGCGGGCCCGGTCGGCAAGGGGCGCGCACACAACGATCACGCGTACTTGTGTGCCTTGCGGTCACGCCGGGGGAGCCAGGGCCTCCTCGGCGAACTCCCGTACGTGGTCGCGGACCCCGTCGCGGTCGACGCCCGGCAGGCCGACGACGAGATGGGTGGCGAAGCCGTCGAGGAGGGCGCGCAGGCGGGTGGCGAGACGTTCGGCGTCCACGGGGCGGAACGCGCCGTGCGAGACGCCCTCGACGAGGAGCGCGACGAGATCGCGGTGCCAGGCGAGTTCCAGGTCGAGCTGGCGCTCGCGTGCCTCCTCCCCCGCGCTCCGGGAGCGGTTCCACACCTCCAGCCACAGCGTCCAGCGGGGATCGCCGGGCCCGTCGGGGAGGTAGAGGTCGATCAGCGCGTCCAGCCGCTCGCGGACCGGGACGCGGCGGGCGAGGGCGGCCCGGCGCTCGGCGCCGAGCTGCTCCTCGCTCCAGCTCAGGGTCTGGAGCAGCAGCTCGTCCTTGGTACCGAAGTAGTACAGGATGTGGCCGCTGCTCATCCCGACCTCGCGGCCCAGGCCCGCCATCGTCAGCCCGTCCAGTCCCCGGTCCGCGATGGTGGTCATGGCGGCGGCGAGGACCTGCTCGCGCGGCCGGCTGAGCCGCCGCCGCGGTCGGGACGCGGATGGGGGCACGGGTACCTCCGGGGTGCTGGGGTCAGACCTGCGGTTGCTGCTGGGTGATGCAGTGGATGCCGCCACCCGCCGCGAAGATCGTACGGGCGTCGACCAGGGTGACCGTGCGACCGGGGAAGAGACGGCGGAACAGCGCGGCGGCCTCCTCGTCGCGCGGGTCGCCGAAGGCGCACAGCACGACGCCGTCGTTGCAGAGGTAGTGGTTGATGTACGAGTGGTCGACCGGTGCGCCGTCGGCCTCGGTGACGGTGGGGGCGGGGACCTCCACGACCTCCAGCCGGCGGCCGCGGGCGTCGGTGGCGGCGCGCAGCAGTGCGGCGATCTCGGCGCAGACCTCGTGGTCGGGGTGGGCGGGGTCCGGCTGGCTGTGGACGAGGACGACGCCGGGGCGGGCGAAGGCGGCGACGATGTCGACATGGCCGCGGGTGCCGAACTCCCCGTAGTCGGCGGTCAGTCCGCGCGGCAGCCAGATCGCCTTGGTGGTGCCCAGGTGGGCGTGGATCTCGGCCTCGACCTGCTCGGCGGTGCGGCCGGGGTTGCGGCCCGGGTCGAACTGCACGGTCTCGGTGAGCAGGACGGTGCCCTCGCCGTCGACATGGATGCCGCCGCCCTCGTTGACCAGCGAGGAGCGGTAGACGCGGGCGCCGGCCCGCTCGGCGACATCGCGGCCGACGGCGGCGTCGTGGTCCCAGCGGGCCCAGTCCTGGGCGCCCCAGCCGTTGAACACCCAGTCGGCGGCGGCGAGCCGGCCGTTGCCGGTGAGGAAGGTGGGGCCGATGTCGCGCATCCAGGCGTCGTCCAGCGGCCGCTCGACAAGGTCGATGTCCGGGCCGAGCAGGGCGCGGGCGCCGGGCGCCGCACCCGGACGGGTGACGACGGTGACCGGCTCGAAGCGGCGGACCGCGCGGGCGACGGCCGCCCAGGCGTGCCGCGCCCTGGCCAGCGTCTCGCCGCCCTCCTCGCCGAACGTGGGGTTGGCGCCGGGCCAGGCCATCCAGGTGCGCGTGTGCGGGGCCCACTCGGGCGGCATGCGGAAACCGTCGGCGGCGGGGGTGTTCATGCGGGTCCTCACGGGGTGCGGGTCGGTGGCGGGAGGGGTGGGGCCGGCGCCCGGAGGCGCACCGGGCGCCGGCGCCCGTGGTGTGACACCGCCGCGGGGCAAGGGACGCCCCGCCGCGGCGGTGTCACGCCGGTACGGCCCGGTGGGGGCCGCCCTGAGCGGCGGGGAGGCGGGCTCCCCCGCCGTCACAGGAAGTACAGCCGCGACAGGGAGACGGACTCGGCCGGGTCGGAGCGCACGGGCGTGCCGTCGAGGGTGACCAGTCCGCTGCGCGCGTCCACCCGCACCTCGCCGGTGCGGGTGTTGCGGACGAGGTCGGCGGGGCCGATGCCGCGGGTGCCGCGCACCGCGACCCTGCGGCGCCTGGTGGGCAGGCCGTCGCCGCCCGCCTCGGCGGCGGCGCGGGAGACGAAGGCCACGGAGATCTCGGCCGGGGTCGCGCCGTACGCCCCGAACTGCGGGCCCAGGACGAGGGGTTCGCAGGTGTCGGTGGCCGCGTTGGGGTCGCCGGTGACGCCGTACGCGGGGAAGCCGGACTTCAGGACGAGCTGCGGCTTGGCGCCGAAGTACCGCGGTGACCACAGCACGATGTCCGCCATCTTGCCGGCCTCGATGGAGCCGATCTCGTGCGCGAGGCCGTGGGCGATGGCGGGGTTGAGGGTGAGCTTGGCCATGTAGCGCAGCACCCGCGCGTTGTCGTCGTGCGGGCCGTCGCCCTCCAGGGGGCCCAGCTCGGCCTTCATCTTCCCGGCCATCGCGAAGGTGCGCCGCACGGTCTCGCCGGCGCGGCCCATGCCCTGCGCGTCGGAGGAGGTGATGCCGATCGCGCCGAGATCGTGCAGCACGTCCTCGGCGCCCATGGTGCCGGCCCGGATGCGGTCGCGGGCCATGGCGGCGTCGCCCGGCAGATCGGTCTTGAGGTCGTGGACGGAGACGATCATGCCGTAGTGCTCGGCGACCGCGTCCCGGCCGAAGGGGAGGGTGGGGTTGGTGGAGGACCCGATGACGTTCGGGACGCCCGCCATCCTCAGGACGTTGGGGACATGGCCGCCGCCGCAGCCCTCGATGTGGAAGGCGTGGATGGTGCGGCCCTCCAGCACCGCGAGGGTGTCCTCCACCGACAGGCACTCGTTCAGTCCGTCGCTGTGCAGGGCGACCTGGACGTCGTGCTCCTCGGCGACGCGCAGCGCGGTGTCCAGGGCGCGGGTGTGGGCCCCCATGTCCTCGTGCACCTTGAAGCCGCAGGCGCCGCCCTCGGCGAGCGCCTCCACGAGCGGGCCCTCGCCGGAGGACGAACCGCGGCCGAGGAAGCCGATGTTGACGGGCCAGGCGTCGAAGGCGCCGAAGGTGTGACCCAGCGCCCAGGGGGAGTTGACGCCGACGCCCCACACCGGTCCGAACTCCTGGCCGATGATCGTGGTGACGCCGGAAGCCAGTGAGGCTTCCATGATGCGGGGCGAGAGCAGATGGACATGGGTGTCGACGGCACCCGCGGTGGCGATCAGCCCCTCACCGGGGACGATGGTCGTACCGGTGCCGACGACGACGTCCACGCCGTCGAGGGTGTCGGGGTTGCCGGCCCGGCCGATCGCGTGGATGCGGCCCTCGCGGATGCCGATCGACGTCTTGCGGATGCCCTGGACGGCGTCGACGACCAGGACGTTGCTGATCACGATGTCGCAGGTGTCGCGGACCGTGGCGGCCTTGAGGTGCATCCCGTCGCGGGCCGTCTTGCCGAAGCCGGCGAGGAACTCGTCGCCGGGCCGCTGGGAGTCGGCCTCGACGCGGACGACGAGGCCCGTGTCGCCCAGGACGACCCGGTCGCCGGCCCGGGGGCCGTGCACCGCCGCGTACTCGTGGGGGTCGATGCCGCTCACGCCGTCTCCTCCGTTCCCAGGTAGCCGCAGGCGGCGGCCCGCCGCAGCGCCTCCTCCTTGGCCCCCGGCGCGTCCAGGGGGCCGTCGACCAGTCCGGCGAAGCCGATCGCGATCCGGTCGCCGCCGATCGGCACCAGTCCGACCTCCGCCGTCTCCCCGGGCCCGAACCGGGCGGACGCGCCGGCCGGTACGCACAGCCGCATCCCGTACGCGGCGGCCCGGTCGAAGGACAGCCGGGGGTTGGCCTCGAAGAAGTGGAAGTGCGAGGTGACGCTGACCGGCACGGTCGCGGTGTTGCGGACGGACAGCCGGAGGACGGGCTCGGGCGCGGGTGCGGCGGGGCCGGGGAGGACCGCGCCGGGCGGGTACGGGGCGGGGCCGTCCGAGGTCGGTGCGGCGGCGCGTATCGGGTCGGTGACCACGGCGAGCCGGGTGCCGTCGTCGAAGACGGCCTCGACCTGTACCTCGGTGACGATGGCGGCCACGCCCGGCAGGACGTCGTCGGGACCGAGCACCGCGCGTCCCGCCTCGACGGCCTCGGCGAGGCGGGCGCCGTCGCGGGCCGCCTCGCAGACGGTGTCCGCGATCAGCGCGGTCGCCTCGGGCACGTTCAGCCGCCGTCCGCGGGCACGGCGCGCCCGGGCCAGTTCGGCGGCGCCGAACAGCAGCAGCCGGTCACGCTCCGTCGGGGTCAACCGCATCCGTCACACCTCCAGCACGTTTTAGAGCGTCACTCTAAAACGCGTGGAGGCCGACGAGTAAGGGGCTTGGGCGCTAATGGGACGTAAAGCACATGGCTCATTGACCACTGTTCAAAGACGGTGGCGCGCATGAAGAAGCCGCCCGCCGCGTTCCGGGAACGCGGCGGGCGGCTCGTGGAGCGCTCCGGGCCCTACTCCCCCAGCGGGTGCATCCAGTCGTGGGTGTCGGCGGCGGCGCCGGTCTGGATGTCCAGCAGCGCCTTGCGCAGCCGCATCGTGACCTCGCCGGGCGCGCCGTCGGCGACCTTCCAGTCACCGCGGGCCGACTTCACCTGGCCGACGGGGGTGATGACCGCGGCGGTGCCGCAGGCGAACACCTCGGTCAGCTCGCCGCTCGCGGCGTCCGCCTTCCAGTCCTCGACGGAGATCCGGCCCTCGGCGACCTCGTGGCCCAGGTCGGCGGCGATGGTCAGCAGCGAGTCGCGGGTGATGCCGGGCAGCAGGGAGCCGGTCAGCTCGGGGGTGACGATGCGGTTGCCGTACACGAAGTACAGGTTCATCCCGCCCATCTCCTCGACCCAGCGGCGCTCGATGGCGTCCAGCCAGACCACCTGGTCGCAGCCCTTCTCGGCGGCCTGCGCCTGGGCGACGAGGGAGGCGGCGTAGTTGCCGCCGGTCTTGGCGGCGCCGGTGCCGCCGGGGGTGGCGCGGACGTACTCCTCCGAGAGCCACACCGAGACCGGCTTCACGCCGCCGGGGAAGTAGGCGCCGGCCGGCGAGGCGATGACGACGAAGAGGTATTCGTTCGCCGGGCGGACGCCGAGGCCCACCTCGCTGGCGAACATGAAGGGCCGCAGGTAGAGGGACTCCTCGCCGCTGGCGGGCACCCATGCCTTGTCCTGGCGGACGAGGGCGTCGCAGGCGTCGACGAAGGTCTCGACGGGCAGTTCGGGCATGCCCAGGCGGCGGGCGGACGCCTGGAAGCGGCGGGCGTTGGCGTCCGGGCGGAAGGTGGCGACGGAGCCGTCGGGCTGGCGGTACGCCTTCAGCCCCTCGAAGATCGTCTGGGCGTAGTGCAGGGTCATGTTCGCCGGGTCGAGCGAGAGCGGCCCGTACGGCACGAGCTGCCCGTCGTGCCAGCCGCGGCCCTCCGTCCACTTGATCGTCACCATGTGGTCGGTGAAGTGCCGGCCGAAGCCCGGGGAGGCGAGGATGCGCTCGCGCTCGGCGTCGGACAGCGGGTGCGCGGAAGGCTTGAGTTCGATCGTGGGCGTCGTCATGAATGCGTGTCCTTCACTGCGTCCTACGGTGCCGCGGGTCACCGGCCCGGCCCTGCGGCCAGGGGTCCGGGGAGGCCCCCGGAGGTGCGGCACCGTGATGGTGCGACCGCGCACGCCATACACCCTGATACGTCCGGTATCGTCCGGATTTTCGTGGTTTCTGGTGGGCGGCGGCTCACGTCCGATTATCGCTCGTGGTTCTCCGCCGACGGAATGTTGCGTCGGCCACGGATTCATGGACGGCGGTCGCGGGGAAAAGGGGCGGCGCCGGGCCCTGGAAGGGACCCGGCGCCGGGAGGGAGTGGTGCGGCGCGGGCGTCAGCCCGCTACGCGCGCGGCGAGCGCGTCGCCGATCTCGTCCGTGGTGCGGGCGGTGCCGTCCCGGGACTCCAGGTCGGCCGCGACGGCCTCCTCGATCCGGACGGCCTCCTTCTCCAGGCCGAGGTGGCGCAGGAGCAGCGCGACCGAGAGGACCGTGGCGGTCGGGTCGGCCTTGCCGGTGCCCGCGATGTCCGGGGCGGAGCCGTGCACCGGCTCGAACATCGACGGGAAGGTGCCGTCCGGGTTGATGTTGCCCGAGGCGGCCAGGCCGATGCCGCCGGTGACGGCAGCGGCGAGGTCGGTGAGGATGTCGCCGAAGAGGTTGTCGGTGACGATGACGTCGAACCGCTCGGGCTGGGTGACGAAGAAGATCGTCGCGGCGTCGACGTGCAGATAGTCGGTGGTGACCTCGGGGTACTCCCGGCCGACCCGGTCGAAGACGTTCTTCCACAGGTGCCCGGCGTGGACCAGGACGTTGTTCTTGTGGACCAGCGTCAGCTTCTTGCGCGGACGCGCGTTGGCCCGCTCGTACGCGTCCCGGACCACGCGCTCGACACCGTAGGCGGTGTTCACGCTGACCTCGGTGGCGACCTCGGCGGGGGTGCCGGTGCGCAGGCTGCCGCCGTTGCCGGTGTAGGGGCCCTCGGTGCCCTCTCGGACGACGACGAAGTCGATGGCGGGTCGGCCGGCGAGCGGGGTGGCGGTGTTCGGGAAGAGCTTCGACGGACGCAGGTTGACGTAGTGGTCGAAGGCGAAGCGGAGCTTGAGCAGCAGTCCGCGCTCCAGGACACCGGAGGGGACGGACGGGTCACCGATGGCGCCGAGGAGGATCGCGTCGTGCTCCTTGAGCGATGCCAGGTCCTCGTCCGGCAGGGTGTCGCCGGTCGCGTGCCAGCGCCTGGCGCCGAGGTCGTACTCCTTGGTCACCAGCTCGGTGTCCTGCGGGAGGGCGGCGGTGAGGACCTTGAGGCCCTGGGCCACGACCTCCGGGCCGATGCCGTCACCGGGGATCACTGCGAGGCGAATGCTGCGAGACATGACGCGACCCTACTCTCCGTCCCATTCATTGACACGTCGCGTCCGCCATGCGGACACACGGGGTGCCGGTCGGGCACCGTTCACCCCGCGTACCGCGCCCCGCCGGCCCGCGCCGGCACGCCCCGGTCGGTCAGTGGCCGGTGGCGCCGCCGTTGTCCCGGCGGTCCAGGGCCCGCTGGAGCGCGGCGGCGGCGTTCTTGCGGTCGGCCTCGTTGGCGGAACGGGCGGAGTGACGGGTCCTGCGGACAGCGGCGGTCACGGCCATGATGCGTCTCCAATGCGAGAGCCCCGGGACAGGGGGGCACGTCGGTACGGGATCGGCCTAAGGGGCGGGAGCCGCGGCGCGGCAGGGGTCACCTGCGCTCACGCGCCGGGCCGCATCCGCCGTCGCTCGATGGAGCGGGACGTTCGGCTTCCTACAACGCTAGGACAGCGGAGCCGTGATGTCTGCACAATTACTTGGCCTTCCTACTATCTGAGACGAACGCCACGCGTCCGTACGCACACGACCGCCCCCTGCCGTGGCGGCAGGGGGCGGTCGCCGGGTGCGGTGCCGCGTCAGCCCATGTGCGGGTAGCGGTAGTCGGTCGGGGCGACCATCGTCTCCTTGATGGCGCGCGGCGACATCCAGCGCAGCAGGTTGAACTTGGAGCCGGCCTTGTCGTTGGTGCCCGAGGCGCGGCCGCCGCCGAACGGCTGCTGGCCGACGATCGAGCCGGTGGGCCGGTCGTTGAGGTAGAAGTTGCCGGCCGCGAAGCGCAGCTTGTCGGAGGCGGCCGCCAGCACCTCGCGGTCCTGGGCGAGGACGGCGCCGGTCAACGCGTACGCCGAGGCCGACTCCATCTGCTCCAGCATCGCGTCGAAGGCGTCGTCCTCGTAGACGTGGACGGCGATGACCGGACCGAAGTACTCGGTCTTGAAGACCTCGTTCTCCGGGTCGGTGCAGACGATGACGGTCGGGCGGACGAAGTAGCCCACCGAGTCGTCGTAGCTGCCGCCGGCGACGATCTCACAGGTCGGGTCGGCCGCGGCACGGTCGATCGCCGCCTTGTTCTTGGCGAACGAGCGGTCGTCGATGACGGCGCCCATGAAGTTCGACAGGTCGGTGACGTCACCCATGGTCAGGCCCTCGACCTCGGCGACCAGGTCGTCCTTGAGGCCGCCCTCCCACAGGGAGCGCGCGATGTAGGCGCGCGAGGCGGCGGAGCACTTCTGGCCCTGGTACTCGAAGGCACCGCGGGTGATGGCGGTCTTGAGGATCGCGGGGTCGGCGCTGGGGTGGGCGACGATGAAGTCCTTGCCGCCGGTCTCGCCGACCAGGCGCGGGTAGGAACGGTAGCCCGCGATGTTCTCGCCGATGGCCTTCCACAGGTACTGGAAGGTCGCGGTGGAGCCGGTGAAGTGGACGCCGGCCAGCTCCGGGTGCGGCAGGGCGACCTCGGAGACCTCCTTGCCGTCACCGGTGACGAGGTTGATGACGCCCTTGGGCAGACCCGCCTCCTCCAGCAGCTGCATCAGCAGCACGGCGGAGTGCGTCTGGGTCGGCGACGGCTTCCACACGACCACGTTGCCCATCAGGGCCGGGGCGGTCGGCAGGTTGCCGGCGATGGCGGTGAAGTTGAAGGGCGTGATCGCGTAGACGAAGCCCTCCAGCGGGCGGTGGTCCAGGCGGTTCCAGACACCGTTGGGCTGCACCAGCGGCTGCTCCTGGAGCAGCTCCCGCGCGAAGTGCACGTTGAAGCGCCAGAAGTCGACGAGCTCGCAGGGCGCGTCGATCTCGGCCTGCTGGGCGGTCTTGGACTGGCCGAGCATCGTCGAGGCGGCGATGGTCTCGCGCCAGGGGCCGGAGAGCAGGTCGGCGGCCTTCAGCAGGATCGCGGCGCGGTCGTCGAAGGACATGGCGCGCCAGGCCGGGGCGGCGGCGAGGGCCGCGTCGATCGCGTCCTGGGCGTCCTGGCGGGTGGCGTTGGCGTACGTGCCGAGCACGGCCTTGTGGTTGTGCGGCTGTACGACGTCGAAGCGCTCGCCGCCCCCCATCCGCTTGACGCCGTTGATCGTCATGGGCAGTTCGAGCGGGTTGCCGGCCAGCTCCTTGAGCTTGGCCTCCAGCCGGGCGCGCTCGGGCGAGCCGGGGGCGTAGCCGTGCACCGGCTCGTTGTACGGGGCGGGGACGTGGGTCACAGCGTCCATGGTGGCCGTGTCTCCTTCGATGGGGGTGTGCGGGGACGTGAGGGTGGTCGGTTCGCCGGTCGCGGTGGCGTGCGGGCGGGGCCGTGGTCTCCCGGGGGACGCTTCCCCCGGGCCCCCGGCCCCAGACTCGCACATCCGGGCGGATCAGCCGCGGGTCGCCAGCGAGCGGAGGAAGAACGTGAGGTTCGCGGGGCGCTCGGCGAGCCGCCGCATGAAGTATCCGTACCAGTCCGTGCCGTACGGGACGTAGACGCGCATCCGGTGCCCCTCGGCGACCAGCCGCTCCTGCTCGGCCTGGCGGATGCCGTAGAGCATCTGGAACTCGAAGTCGGCGGGCTTGCGGCCGTTGCGGTGGGCCAGCTCCTGGGCGATGGCGACCATCCGCGGGTCGTGCGAACCGATCATGGGGTAGCCCTGGCCCGCCATGAGGATCTTCAGGCAGCGGACGTACGCCTTGTCGACCTCCCGCTTGTCCTGGAAGGCGACGGTCGCGGGCTCCTTGTAGGCGCCCTTGACCAGGCGCACCCGGGAGCCCTCGCCGGCCAGCGCGCGGCAGTCGTCCTCGGTGCGGAAGAGGTAGGACTGGAGCACCGCGCCGGTGCCGGGGAAGCGCGCGCGCAGCTCGGCGAGGATGGCCAGGGTCGAGTCGACGGTGGTGTGGTCCTCCATGTCGAGGGTGACCGTCGTGCCGGCCTCGGCGGCGGCCTCGACCACCGGGGTGACGTTCTTGAGCGCCAGTTCGTGGCCGCCGGACAGGGCCTGGCCGAAGGCGGAGAGCTTGACGGACATCTCGGCGCGGGGGCCGAGGCCGAGGGGGGCGAGCGCCTCGGTCAGCCGGAGGTAGGCGTCGCGGTTGCGCAGGGCCTCCGCCGGGTCGGTGATGTCCTCGCCGAGGAAGTCGAGGGTGACCTCCATGCCCCGGGCGGCCAGCGCGCGGACGGTCGTCATCGACTGATCCAGTCGTTCTCCGGCGACGAACCGGTCGACGACCGGACGGGTGACCGGAGCGGCCGCGACGACGCGGCGGATGCTGTCGCTGCGCGCGGCGGCGAGGAGCACGGGACCCAGCATGGGGCACCTCCACGATTCAGGATGACAAATGCCGGGCGGGCGCCGGTCGGGCGGCGCGACGGCAAGTTGAGCCACCTGAAACTTAAGGATCCCGTCATCTTTCAGCCATCGACAGCTGTCACGCCTTCGTGGCCGGGATCTCAGACAGATGTATGAGAATGGGGTGAGGAGGCGATACCACGGCAGCCCTCCGGAGCCTTCGGTGCTGCCGGTGCCACTGGTGCCATTGGTGAGGAAGTACGGCCCGGGACGGCAGTACATGACGAGAGGAGCCGACCGGCCGATGCGGGGCGACTACCAGCAGCTCGTGGACGAGATCTCGGCGGCCCTGGGGGCCCCCGCGACCTTGGAGGACCGCGACTTCGGGCTGATCGCGTTCGGCGCGCACGAGGGCGAGGACGACGAGGTCATGGACCCGGTACGGACCCGCTCGATCCTCCAGCGCCGCTCGTCGGCCGCGGTACGGGCCTGGTTCGAGGCGTTCGGCATCGCCCGGGCGCGCACCCCCCTGCGCATCCCCCCGGACCCCGCGGCCGGCGTGTTCAAGGGCCGGATCTGCCTGCCCGTACGGCACCGCGGCATCGTCCACGGCTATGTCTGGCTGCTGGACGACGGCCATCTGACCGACCTGGAGCTGGGGGGCTCCGCCGCCCCCGCCGACCCCCGGATCACGCAGGCCATGGAGACCGCCGCCCGCATCGGCGCGCTGCTCGCGGACGAGGCGCGCGCCGGCGCCGAGCTGGGCGAGCTGCTGCGGGACGTGCTGCTGTCGAGGCCCGCGGCCCGTCCGGCCGCGACCGCAGCGCTCCGCGACGCCCTGCGGGACACCCTCCGCTTCACCCTGGGCACACCGCTCACCCTGGTCGCGGTGGTCCCCTGGGACACCACCGACACCGAGGCGGCGCCCCCGCCCAGCCTTCCCGGCCTG
>NZ_JCANQV010000059.1:0-24986 GCF_059553635.1 Candidatus Streptomyces philanthi | reverse complement strand
GGCCCTGCCGCCCGGGGTGGACCCCTGCGCGCTGGGGCGCGAGTTCGCGCACTGGTCGCAGGACGGCGCCGCCCACCGGATCTGCCGGCAGACCTACGGCCGCTGATCCCGGCCGCCGAGGCGGGCCTCCAGGCGGACGACCTCGGTCCGCAGCCGCTGCCGGTGCTCGCCGTCCGTGAGCGCGTCCACCCAGGACCGGGCCCGGGTGAGCTGGGCGCGGGCCTCGGCGGGGCGGCCGAGTGCCAGGTAGTCGGCGGCGAGGTCGAGATGGAGGACGGGGAACAGGGCCCGCAGCGCGACGAACGGGTGGCGGGGGCCCGGCGCACCGCCGGTCCGCCGGGTGACGAACCCCTCGGCCGCCTCCAGGGCCCGCAGGTCCCAGTCGAGTTCGTCCCTGGGGTCGTCCTGGGTGTCGGCGAGGTAGTGGGCGAGGGTGCAGCGGTGGAAGGCGTCGCCGTCCGGTCCGATCTCGTGCCACAGCCGTCCGAGGCGGTTGCGCGCCTCCTCCCGGTCGCCGGCGCGGTGCAGCATGATCGCCTGCCCGATCCGGGTCGGTACCCCGTCCTCGGGTTCCTCCTCCCGCCGCTCGTCCGCCACCGTTCGCTCCCGCGTCCGTCCGCCGCCGTATGGCCTTCTCCCTCGGCGTTCCCTCGACGCTAACCGGCGGCCGGGCGTGCCGCGCGGTGTGTGCGGCACGCCGGTGGCGCTCAGCCCAGGTCGGGGATGCGCCAGTCGATCGGCGCGTGCCCCTGGGCGGCGACCGCGTCGTTGATCTGGGTGAAGGGGCGGGAACCGAAGAACTTCTTCGCCGACAGCGGGGAGGGGTGGGCGCCCTGCACCACGACGTGCCGGTCCTGGTCGATCAGGGGCAGCTTCTTCTTGGCGTAGTTCCCCCACAGGACGAAGACGGCCGGGTCGGGCCGCTCCGCGACGGCGCGGATCACCGCGTCGGTGACCTTCTCCCAGCCCTTGCCCTTGTGGGAGTTCGCCTCGCCCTCGCGGACCGTGAGCACGGCGTTCAGCAGCAGGACGCCCTGCCGGGCCCAGGGCATCAGATAGCCGTTGTCCGGGACGGGGTGGCCCAGCTCCTCCTTCATCTCCTTGTAGATGTTGCGCAGCGACGGCGGCGTCCTCACACCGGGCCTCACGGAGAAGCACAGGCCGTGGCCCTGGCCCGCGCCGTGGTAGGGGTCCTGCCCGAGGATGAGCACCTTCACCTGGTCGTACGGTGTCGCCTCCAGGGCCGCGAAGACCTCCTCGCGGGGCGGATAGACCGGCCCCCGGGCCCGCTCCTCCTCGACGAACCCGGTCAGCTCCTTGTAGTAGGGCTGCGACAGCTCGTCGGCGAGGACGCCGCGCCAGGACTCGGGCAGCATGTCGGTCTCCACGTAACAACCTCCGGTGTGCGTTCCGTTCTTCCACAGAACCTACCGGCGGCCACTGACAACGCGGTGCGGGGGCCGGGCGGAGGGGGCCTCCGCCCGGCCCGATGTCACACGCCCGCGTTGAGGAAGAGTCCTCCGTCGATCACCAGGGTCTGGCCGGTGATCCAGCCGGCGTCGTCGGAGAGCAGGAAGGCGGCCGCGCCGCCGATGTCCTCGGGGACGCCGAGGCGCCCCATCGGGTAGCGGGCCGCCGCCTCCTCCTCGCGGTTCTCGTAGAGCGCGGCCGCGAACCTGGTCTTGACGACCGCGGGCGCGAGGGAGTTGACCCGTACGACGGGCGCGAACTCGTGGGCGAGCTGGAGCGAGAGGTTGACCATGGCCGCCTTGCTCATCCCGTACGCGCCGAGGAACGGTGAGGCGCTGACGGCGGCGATGGAGGCGACGTTGACGATCGCGCCGCCGTTGTCCTTCTGCCAGGCGTGCCAGGTGCGCTGCGCGAAGCCGAGCGCCGAGATCACATTGGTCTCGTAGACCTTGCGCGCCACGGCGAGGTCGAGGTCGGCGATCGGGCCGAACACCGGGTTGGTCCCGGCGTTGTTCACGAGGTAGTCGACGCGGCCGAAGGCGTCCATCGCCCGCTCGACGGCGGTGGCCTGGTGGGCCTCGTCGTGCGCCTTGCCGGCGACGCCGATCACCCGGTCGGGGCCGAGCGCGGTGACGGCCTCGGCGAGGGTCTCCTCGTTGCGGCCGGTGATCACGACGCGGTCGCCGCGGGCGACCAGTGCCTTGGCGATGCCGTGGCCGATGCCCCGGCTGGCCCCGGTGACCAGCGCCACCTTGCCGGTGGGCTCGGGCAGGTCCTGTCCTGTCATGTCCTGTGCTCCTGGTGGATGGGGGTCGGTGGGCGGTCAGTCGAGGGGGCCGCCGGCGACGTACAGGACCTGGCCGGACACGAAGCCGGCCGCCTCGCCGGTGAAGAAGGCGATGGCGTTGGCGATGTCCTCGGGGCGGCCGACGCGCCGCACCGGGATCTGGGAGGCGGCCGCCGCCTGAAAGTCCTCGAAGCCCATGCCGACGCGTTCGGCGGTGGCAGCGGTCATGTCGGTGGCGATGAAACCGGGCGCGACGGCGTTGGCGGTGATGCCGAACTTGCCGAGTTCGATGGCGAGGGTCTTGGTGAAGCCCTGGAGGCCGGCCTTGGCCGCGGAGTAGTTGGCCTGGCCGCGGTTGCCGAGCGCGGAGCTGGAGGACAGGTTGACGACCCGGCCGAAGGTGGCGTCCACCATGTGCTTCTGGCAGGCGCGCGTCATCAGGAACGCGCCGCGCAGATGCACGTTCATGACCGTGTCCCAGTCGGTCTCGCTCATCTTGAACAGCAGGTTGTCGCGGAGCACCCCCGCGTTGTTGACGAGCACGGTCGGCGCGCCGAGTTCCTCGGCGACCCGCGCGACGGCCGCCTCCACCTGCGCGGCGTCCGCGACGTCGCAGCCGACGGCGAGGGCCCGGCCGCCCGCCCCGGTGATCGCGTCGACGGTGGAGCCGCAGGCCGCCTCGTCGAGGTCGAGCACGGCGACGGCGCGGCCCTCGGCCGCCAGCCGGACGGCGGTGGCGGCGCCGATGCCGCGGGCCGCGCCCGTCACGACGGCGACGCGCTGCTCGGTGGTGGACATACGGGATCTCCTCACCCTCGGAACCTCGACCAGCGGTCCCTCACTCGTTCCCGAAGGTGAGCAACCGCTTAGTATCTTCAGCAGGGGTGACGCTAGAAGCCCCGCCACCGGCTGTCAACGCCCGCCACCGCGCCACCGGGTCACGCCCACGGGGGCGCCGGCCCGGCGCGCGGCGGCCCATCGCAACGCCGCCGTCCCGCCGACCGCCGGACGGCGCTCCCTCAGCGCACCAGCAGGTCCACCAGCCGCTCCGCCTCCGCGGCGGGATCGGCGGTCAGCCCGGTGTGCACGGGCCCCGGCTGCACCACCGTGCTGCGCGGCGCGATCAGCCACCGGAAGCGGCGCCCGGCGTCCTCCCCGGACGCCTGCCCGGCCTCCTCGCCCCCGCGGCAGATCCCCTCGACGGCGCGCAGCGCGGCCCGTACGCCCTCGACGTCGGCGGACGGGTCGAGGGCCAGCAGCCGGGCCTCGTCCAGGTGGGTACGGGCCTCGACGAACCGGCGGGCCCGGCAGTACACCACCACCCCCGCGTTGATCATCTCGCCGCGCTCCACCCGGGGAACGACCTTCAGCAGCGCGTACTCGAACACGTCGCGCCCGTTGTGCAGTCCGCTCACTTCACGGTCCTCCGCGGCAGCTTTCCGGCCAGCCATCCGGGCGCCTGCGACGGCTTGTCCGCGCTGCGCTCCCCGATGGTGATGCTGTCGCCGATCACGGCCGCGCGCGCCGCCAGGGCGCTCACGTACGCCCGGCGCACCGCGTCCGCCGAGTCGAACCCGGGCTCGTCGACCAGCCACTCGTCCGGCACCTCGGCCGCGACCTCGGTCAGCAGCTCCTCGGTGACCCGCGGCCCGAGCTCGGCGGAGGCCGCTTCGAGATCCGGGGCGAACGTGGCCAGGACGTGGTCGGAGGCGTCGTACGGACGGACCGCCGCCTTCTCCGCGCTGGGCCAGTTGTGGTGCCAGATCATGGTGGCACCGTGGTCGATCAGCCACAGTTCGCCGTGCCAGACCAGCAGATTGGGGTTGCGCCACGACCGGTCGACGTTGTTGACGAGCGCGTCGAACCACACCACCCGCCCGGCCTCGCGGGCCCCCACCTCGAAGGCGAGCGGATCGAACCCGAGGGCCCCGGGCAGATAGTCCATCCCCAGATTGAGCCCCCCACTGGCCTTGAGCAGCTCCTGCACCTCCTGGTCCGGCTCCCCCAGACCGATCACCGGATCGAGCTCCATCCGCACCAGCTCCGGCACCCGCAGCCCCAGCCGCCGCGCCAACTCCCCGCACACGACCTCGGCGACCAGGGTCTTCCGCCCCTGCCCCGCACCGGTGAACTTCATGACATACGTACCGAGATCGTCGGCTTCGACGATCCCCGGCAACGACCCGCCCTCACGCAACGGCGTGACGTAGCGGGTCGCAATGACTTCTCTCAGCATTTCCCCAGGCAATCTAGGATGGTGGCCTTGCAAACAATGGTCGCGGTCGGGCAATCGGAGGGCGGTCGGTCAACGTCCACCGCCCCTGGGGAGAATCCGGGGAGTTTCGATCGACCGGCTCGGCCCCCCGTCTCCCCAGCAGGCCGCCTAGGGCGGTGCGCCCCTCGCTCCCGCTCGCTCCCGGCCTCCGGCACGAAGCGAGCATAGTAACCAGGAGTGACAGTCCGCACGGAATATCCGACCCGTCGCACCGACGGCATCACGGACCTCGCGTTCCCCCGTACCGAGCCGCAGATACGCCACAGCCCGTGGAACCGCCCTTCGGCACGGCCTCCCACCGCCACGACTCCGCTCCCTCGACACGCGGCAGGATGGTGCCGCCCCTGCCCAAAGCCGGTTTCCGGGCGCCGAAAGGCTCGGACTCACAGGCCCGAGCTCCGCGGGCCTCGGCAAGGCGGTTCCAGAATGCACGTCCTGCCGGACACGAACGGACTGCCCCTCCTCGTCGGCCTCTCCGCCGCAGACCACAGGAGCCAACCCCTACGACTGCTCCTGGCCGGCCGCGCCGGTGGTGAACACCTGGCGGATGAAACGTCGTTGCCACGGCACCTCGACCGCACGGGAGTGGTAGTTCTGCCGCACCCATTTGACCGCCTCTTTGGGCTTCATGCCCTCGAAGACACATAACGCGGAAAGAGCCGTTCCGGTTCGCCCGACGCCGCCCCCGCAACAAATCTCCAAGCGTTCGTCCGTGGCACGGTCGTACGCCACGCGGAGTTCGCGCACAGCGTCCATGGAATCAGCGGGAAGCCAGAAATCCCGCCAGGGAATCCACAGGGACTCCCACGGCACCTCGGGCGGCCGCTGCTCCGTCACGTGTACGGCCAACGTGGGAGTCTGCCCCTCCGGAAGGTCGTGCCTGAGCGCACGTCCGCGAACCCTCCGCCCCGAGGGGAGCGTCATCACTTTGGGGGTATCGGCGTTCCACGGTTCGGTCATGATGAATTCCGTTCCGATCGGTCTCTGGCAATTGATCTGCCGACCATGGCAATAGCCCCCAAGGCTATCTGCGGAAGCAGCACACCGTCACGTCACGCCAGCACGGCCCCTTCGAACGCGCCCAGTTGGCCCGGCAGGATCGGCAGGATATTCGGCACCTCGATAACTCGCCGAGGCGGAATTCACGGTCCGCCAGGGTGCCGGGAGACCTGAACAACTCGGGGCGACTGATGGAGCCGCCCCCGTGAACCGTGCGTCGTCGGCGAGCGGCCGGCCGACCACGACGACCAAGCGGGTCGGTCACCTGGCGCCCCGCGGCCGAGGCGGCGGGGCGCCAGGCAGCGCGGGCAGTGGTCACGCGGCCGAGCACGGCTGCGTCGCCGGCCGGCGCGTCGATGAGAGAATCGGGTCATGACGACCGGCGCCGGCGACTTCGCGCTGACCGTGGACGAGTTGCGCGTCGTGGCGCGCTACGTGGCGGAGAGCGCTCAGGAAGTCCTTCCGGTGTTCGAGGAGGGAGTTCCCGGTGATCCTCGGCCTCGTGCAGCCGTTGATGCTGCTTGGGAGTTCGTGAACGGGGCGAGAAGGACCAAGCTGCAGCGCGTCGCCGCGTTGGACGCGCACCGCGCCGCGAAGGAAGCGCCCACCGGAGCCGCACCTCTCGCCGCGCGCGCCGCTGGAGACGCCGCAGCCGCCGCGTATCTGCACCCCATCGCGAAGGCCACCCAGGTGGGCCACATCCTGCGCGGGGCCGCATGTGCGGCGCGCGTGATCGAGTTGCGTGCAGGCGATGACCCCACCGTCGGGGACGAGTTCCTCGATCAGGCCAGACGACGCGCCTCGCCGGCCCTCATCGACATTCTCAACCGGTACCCGCTCGCGCCAACAGGCAGGAGCCGCGTTGCCCACCTCATGAGCAGCTTGGACGCTTCCCTGCGCGCATCGCGCTGAGACCCATCGCCTCGGGAGACGTCACTGCTTCTCGTGATCGGCTGACGCGCACGAAGCCGTGCACCTTGCGACTTTCGCTACACGTCCCGGGCCGACGCGGGTGAGGAAGCGTTCGGCCCGCGTTCACGGCGGCGGTGCAGACGGGGCATTCGGCGGGCCCGGTGGCCGCCCCAGGCTGCACTTCGTGCCCGCTGCCGGGGCGGCGTAACGAAACGCCGCGGCCACAAGCGCGTGTCGTTGACGACGGGCCCCGCGAGACCGAAATCCGACTGCCCGATACACCACCATGTAAGGCACAGTGTCCTCATTCTCACCTGACATCCCGCGCATCGGCCGTCCAGCAGGGCGGTCGGCAGGCACCGCCACAGGGGGCGACGTGTCCGTCAGCACACCATGTTCCGCGGCCACCGACGGAACCCTCCCGCCCACACGGCCGGGCGACACCACCACGGCACCGAGATCGCGCACCCGGCGAACGCCTCTCTCCTTGACGCTCGCTCTGCTGGGCGCGGCGCTGGCGACGACGATCGCGGGCACCGCCGCGGCCGCCCCGGCACGGGAAGCGGCGGCCGGCTCCTCCTCGGCCGCCGGCCCGCGCCGCGGACAGGTCGAGGCGCCCACCGGCATCACGGCGGCCGGGGTGGCGGTCTTCGACCGGCAGACCGGCCGCCTCACCGAACAGCGCAACACCACGATGCGGTTCCGTTCAGCCTCGGTGGTCAAACTCCTCATCGCGCTGGACCACATGTGGAACCGCGGGCCGTCCTACGAGCTTCCGCCCACCGACCGGGCCCGGATCGACGTCATGCTGCGCAGCAGCGACGACGCTGCCGCCTCCCGCTTCTGGGACCTCAACGGGAGAAGGGCGATCGTCGAGCGGATGGTCGGGCGCCTGGGGCTGCGGGACACCGCACCGCCCCCGGCGGACCGGTCGGGAGCCTGGGGCCACACCGCGATCTCGGCGGCCGACACGGTCCGCGTCTACCGCTACCTGCTGGACGAAGCGCCGGCGCCGGTCCGCGACACGGTGATGGGGAACCTTCGGCGGTCCACCCGGTGCGGCACCGACGGGTTCGACCAGCGGTTCGGCATCCCGGCGTCCTTCACCGGACCGCACGCGGTCAAGCAGGGCTGGTCCGGCTTCGGCCCACAGAGCGACTGCCTGCAGGACACGTCGGCCTCCGCACGCGGCACAGGCGCGCCCGCGGCCGGCGCCGACCGGAACACGGAGGCCGTCCCCCGGGGTGCCGCGAGCGCCGCGCCCCAGGCGGCGATCGCGCGGCGGGCCACGACCGCCGGCCGCGACGAGGTGGACGCCGACGGGCCCGTGCTGCACACCACCGGCACGGTGGGCCCCAGCGACCGCTATGTGGTCGCGGTGCTGACACTGCACGGCGACGGGACGTCGTTCGGCACGGCGTACACCGACCTGGGCCGGCTCACCCGCTCGTTGGACCTGCCCGGCGTCGGCCGCCCGGAGGGCACCTGGTTCGGTACCTGGAGCGCCGGCGTCCGGGTCCGCGCAGGGACGACGCTCCAGAGCACCGTTGTCACCCACCTCCCGGCGGGTGCCGAGGTCTTGGTCGCCTGCCAGAAGGAAGGCCAGCCGGTCACCGCCGAGGGCGTCACCAACCAGTGGTGGGCCTACCTGCCCCAGTACCAGGGCTACGTCAGCAACATCTACTTCAGCTGGCGGGACAACCAGTTGCCCCACGTCCGCATCTGCTGAGCTCTCGTCAGTGGTCACGCAGCAGCACCCGGGACCGGCCGAATCGGCATCCCGTACCCGGGCGGGCCTCGGACCGGCCTCGGCCACCGCCCGGTCCCGCGACCGGGCCCGACCGGACCAGCCTGCGCGAAGGCCCGCGCAGGCACGCTGACGTTGACGGTCCGGTGGTCCGGTGGTCCGGTGGCCGGTCTCAGACCGGTTTCCGCCACACGGAGATGTGCCTCGCGGAGTCCTGGGTGAACGGCGCCCCGTCCCAGTCCGCGACGCGACGTTCCAGCTCAAGCCCGGCGATCTTGGCCATCAGGTCCAGCTCCGCCGGCCAGGCGTACCGGTGCCGGGAGCTACCGCGGCGGTAGCGGCCGTCGCCGCCGTCGCGCGTGAAGTGGTGTGAGACGAGGATCTGCTCCACCAGATCGAAGGTGTCGAAGCCGAGATGCTGCTCGGACACATCGAACGGCACCGCGATCTGGCCGGGCGGCAGGAACCGCAACGGCGGCACGCCCAGCTCGATGACGAATCGGCCGCCGGGGGCCAGATGACGTGCGGCGTTGCGGAAGCACTCGACCTGCTCGTCCTGTGAGAGCAGGTTCGTGATGGCGTTGTAGACGAGATAGACCAAGGTGAACTCGCCAGGGACAACGGTGGTGGCCATGTCCCCGACGGCTACCGGGAGCGTGTCCTCGCCGATCTTGCGACGCAGGACCGCTGCCATGTGCTCGGACAGCTCGATGCCCACGACCGGAACGCCGCGTTCCCGCAGCGGGACGCCCACTCGTCCGGTTCCGATGGCGAACTCCAGCGCCCGGCCGTCTCCGGCGAGCTCGGTGAGGAAGGCGAGAGTCGGTTCGAGGACGGCGGCCGAGGACATCGCGGTCTCCTCGGCGTCGTAACGTTCGGCGGTCGCACGGGTCCACAGCTCACTGCTCGTCACGGGCATCCACTTTGCCGGGCGCCGAGGGCTCTGTCGACGCATTTACCTTCCGTCGGCCGGCTCCGCAGGTGACTTTCCGAAAGGTCTGATGCTCAGTGGTGAGCACGCCCTTTTTCACGGGAGAGTGATATTGCCGAGCTTCGGTTCTGGTCCAACTTCTATGGTCTGCTGTGCCTGCTCCCTGTGACCGCTGAGCTTGCTGGCGGCCCCGCTGCGAGCGGCGGACGTTCGTCGAGCAGGTCGCGGACCTGACCCGCCGGTACGGCCAACGGACCGAACGAACACGGTCCACGCCGGCCGAGGTCGGCCTCGCCCTGGCCGGCCGCGCCGGCGCCCAGCTGGTCGACGCCCCTGGGGGCGTTCGAGGACCGTACTCGCGCCAAGCACGTCACCGTTCGCGCGCTGTCGGCAGCCGGCCATGGCCGACGCTCACTCCAGCGCCGGCTCGGCCTGACCTACCGAACCGTCCAGCGACCGGCGGACGCCGGGAGGCCGGAAGAACTGTTCCAAGGACGGCGGCAGAACCGCATGACCACGCTCGACGACTTCACGCCTTACCTGCACGAGCGATGGGCCGGGGGCTGCACGAACCGCAGCCAGATCTGTGTCCGAATGAACCACTGTTCGGTGCCGGTGCGGCTGATCGGCCGCACCGTCCGGCTCGTGCGTTCAGTCGCTCCAACGGTCGTGGATCTCGCTCAGCGTCGCGAACCACACATCGTCGTGCTGCCGCACGTGGCGGATGAACCGTTCCAGCATCATGATCGCGTGTGCCCGCCCGCGCACGAGGCCGTGCACGGTGAGGATCACGACGCCGCCGGGCTCGTTCTCATAGGCGTAGTCGAAGGTGTCCCGCCACCGTGCGAAGACCCCCTCGGTCGACATGAGCCCGGCGAGCATCCCAGGAACGTGGTCGAGTGCGGGAACGTCGTCCATGTACCAGGACACGGGCAGTTCGAGCACCGAGCTGGGCGGACCGAACTCGTTCGGTTCCTCTCGGTGGACCACGACGGTGCGCGGCCGGTAGGGGGTGAAGTCGCGGCCCATCAACGAGCTGTCCCAGGCGAAGCCGAACTCCTCAAGAATGCCGAGCGTGGCGTCGGAGAAGTCCCAAGCCGGTGAACGGTAGCCGCGGGGGCGCCGACCGACGATCTTCTCGTGCTGGCTGAGCTGCAACTCCATCAGCCGCCGTTCCTCCTGCTCGGTGAGCGAGGGCACCGACTCGTGGTACGCGCCGTGCGCGGCGATCTCGTGCCCGTGGTCGAGCACCGACCGGATGCTGTCCGGGAACGTGATCAGCGTGTGCCCGGGGGTGCACCAGGTCGTCCGGATCTCATACTTCTCGAACAGCGCGAGCAGGCGCGGGGTGCCGACCTCGACGTCGAAATCTCCGCGCGACAGAAACGCGGGGCTGGCCTTGGACGTGTCTCCGAAGGGCGCGCACTGCGCGTCGAAGTCGACGCCGATGTTGACGGCGAGACGCTTACCTTCGGGCAGGTTGAGCGGCATGGAGGCTCTTTCGTCGAGTGCCGGGGCGCTTGGTC
Organism: Candidatus Streptomyces philanthi; assembly: GCF_059553635.1. Classification (NCBI taxonomy): domain Bacteria; kingdom Bacillati; phylum Actinomycetota; class Actinomycetes; order Kitasatosporales; family Streptomycetaceae; genus Streptomyces; species Candidatus Streptomyces philanthi. The sequence goes on along the minus strand of NZ_JCANQV010000059.1, from coordinate 14,339 downwards.
GTCGTGTTCCCGCCAACACCGCCTCCGAGTGCGCGTATTCCCTCAAGTGACGTCGCAACGAGGTCAGCAACCCGTCTACGCGGCCGCACCGGCCTCTCCTCCACGATGTGGGCCATCCCCCGGGCCAACGTCCGACCGTGCCCCTCGGAAATGCGCATTCGTACTGGCCGGAGCCGCGCAGACGGGGTACCACCAGCAGCCGAAGAAACTTGCTGGTGTCGTGCCCGGCGAAGGAGACGAGGTTGTTCCAGGGGCACGGAAAAGGCATCTGGACCGGTTGTGCCCGCCAGATGCCTTTCGCTCGGTCTGCCCGGAGCACGGGCCGCTCGATGAGGCGGTCGGCCTGTTCGCGGAGGCCGGCCAGGCACCCGGCGGCGTAGTGGCGGAAGAGGACCCCGATGCTCCGGCCAGCGCGGCGTGCGCGTTCGGCCACGCTTGTCAGTCAGCGCGCTTCCGGGGTTGTCCGGGGAGGGCGCCGGGGTCGACGCCGGTCAGGTCACAGCTGGCGTCCCACAACCGCGCCGCTACGGAGGTGTCGGCGAGGTGGTTCCACACCGGTTCGCGTCGGGGCTTGCCGCGCAGGCCGAAGGCACGCGGCCCCCACAGCTGCCCTCCGCGCACGGTGGGGTCCAGCACCGCTCGGACCGCGGGCCATGCGCCGGCGTGCTTGCCCTGGACGAGGAGGGCGGCCGGTGCGCCGCGGAGCCGAGCACCGGCGGTCCGCACATGGACCGGCGGCCGTGACGGGGTCAGGGAGTCCAGCGCGCCGCCGGGATGGACCACCACGCTTGCCACCGTGCTCTCGACGGCGCGCAGGCGGCGGTCGAGTTCGAGGCCGAAGTACATCTGCGCCAGCTTGGAGCGTCCGTAGGTGCGCTTGGGCCGGTACTCCTTCCGGGACTGCAGGTCATCGAGGTCGAGCCGCTCGGACTTCGCCGCGAAGCTGCCCATGGTCACGATGCGGGCCGCCGGCGCGGCCGACAGCAGCGGCATCAGCCGGTGGGTCAGCGCGAAGTGCCCGAGGTGGTTCGTGCCGAACATGGCCTCGTGGCCGTCCCCGGTCCCCTGGCGCGGCGGGGCGTCGAGCGCGACGCCGGCATTGTGGACCACCGCGTCGAGGTGTTCCACATCCAGTGATTCCACCGTTGTTCCGAGCGTCGGGAGGTCGGCGAGGTCCAGCCGTACGGACCGCACCCGCGCGCCAGGGACACGCGACCGGATCGAGGCCGTGGCGGCCTCGGCCTTGGCGGGGTTCCGGCTGCCCAGTACGACAGTGGCTCCGGTTGCGGACAACTGCTCCGCGACGAAGTACCCGATGCCGGCATTGCCGCCGGTGACCAGGAAGACGCTGCCGTCGGCACGCGGCAGCCGGTGGACGTCCCAGGGCAGGGCGGAGGATGTGGACGACACGGCGGAGAGGCTCCCTTGCTGTCGGAGGCGGCTGCGGCTGCCCCGCGGGACAGCTCGGCACCCACGGTTCCAGCGGCCCCCGACACCTCGCCGACGGATCACCGACAGCCTTGCCGGACGGCCGGCATCCCGCCGACCCGCTCCCGGCCCGTCACGGGCAGCCGCCGCGGAGCGCCTTCTGCCCTCCGGGCACCTTCGCCGCGGCCCCTGGCCCGCCTGCCCAGAGGGGGAAAACCAGGACCTGGTTGCGCCCCGTGCCCCTTGGCAGGGTGGCCGTATGACGGAACACACCACCACAGGGGACGAGTTCGCCGACCGGGTCGTCCTGGTCACCGGCGGCACCAGCGGCATGGGGTTCGCCACGGCGCGGCGGTTGCTGGCCGCGGGGGCGCGGGTCGCCCTCACCGGGCGCGGTGAGGAGCGGTTGCGCCGTGCGGCCGAGCGGCTGGACGACGTGTCCGGCGGCGGCGCCCGGCTGCTGACCGTCCGGGCCGACGCCGCGAGCCTGGCCGACACCGACCGCCTCGTCGAGCACGTCACCGAGACGTACGGGCGGCTCGACGGCCTCTTCGCCAACGCGGGGGCGGGCATCTTCGGTGCCGCCGAGGAGACCACCGAGGAGGACTTCGACACGCTGGTCGACGTCAACTTCAAGGGGGTGTTCTTCACCGTGCAGCGGTTCCTGCCGCTGCTGGTGGCGGACGGCGGCGGGTCCGTCGTCATCAACGCCTCGTGGACCCTGCACCGCGGTATGGAGGGCGCCCCTGTGTACGCGGCGACCAAGGCGGCCGTGCACAACCTGGCCCGTTCACTCGGTGCCGGTCTGGCCGGGCGCGGCGTCCGGGTGAACTCGGTGAGTCCCGGTTACATCCACACGGAGATGTACGACGCGATCATCACGGACGAGGCCGGGCGGGAGGCGACACGGGTGGGGCCGCCGTTGCAGCGCGTGGGCCGGTCCGAGGACGTCGCGGAGACGGTGGTGTTCCTGCTGTCGCCGCGGTCGTCGTACGTCACCGGACAGGATCTCGCCGTGGACGGCGGGCTGGTGGTGAAGGTCCCGTCCTGACGGGCGCGTCGCCCGGAACCGGTGCGGAGCCCGGCCCTGGCGGGTGCGGGCTCCGCGCGGCCGTGCGCGGTGACAATGGGAGCATGGACACGATGCCCGCTCTCAGGGACTTCCTCCGCTCCCGGCGTGCCCGGTTGCTGCCGGACCAGGTCGGGCTGCCGCCGGCCTCCGGGCCCCGGAGGGTGGCGGGGCTGCGCCGCGAGGAGGTCGCCGAACTCGCCGGTGTCAGCGTGGACTACTACACGCGCATGGAGCAGGGGAGGGTGCGCCACGCCTCCCCTGCGGTCCTCGACGCCCTGGGCCGCGCGCTGCGGCTAGATGCGGAGGAGACCCGTCATCTGCACCGGATCGCCGCCCCGGCGGGGTCCCGTCGCCGGGCCCGGTCCCGTACGGCGGCGCCGCAGCGGGTCCGGCCGATGCTGCGCACGCTCCTGGAGTCGCTGGACGCGCTGCCGGCGCTGGTGATGGGGCGGCGGATGGACATCCTGGCCTGGAACGGCGCGGCGAGCGCGCTGCTCGGTGACCTGGACGCGATGGAGCCGGCGGACCGCAACATCGCCCGGATGACGTTCCTGCGGCCGCGGTCCCGTGACCTGTACGCGGATTGGGCCGAGTGCGCCCGCGAGAACGTGGCCTATCTGCGGCGGGAGGCGGGGCTGCGGCCCGACGACGCCGCGTTGACCGAGATGATCGGCGAACTCTCCGCCAGGAGCGCGGAGTTCCGACGGTGGTGGGACGAGCACCCGGTGCGGGACAAGACGTCGGGGGTCAAGGGATTCCGGCATCCGGTCGTCGGCGGCCTCGTCCTGTCCTACGAGACCCTGCGGCCGGCCGACGACCCCTCCCAGGCGCTGATCACCTATGCCCCGGAGGCGGGCAGTCCCTCCGAGGACGCGTTGCGGCTGCTGCTGTCCTGGTCCGCGGGGGCGCAGACCTCGTCGGTGCGCACGATGCCGGCGCCGAGGCCGCGGTAGAGGGCGAGGGCGGTGTGGTGGTTGCGGGTGGAGAACGCCGTCATGGCGTCCTCCACCACGGTGACGGGATAGCCGAGCCGGACGGCGGTGCGGACGGTCTCCAGCACCCCGTACTCGGTGGTGATGCCGGCTGCCACCAGGGAGGTGGTGCCCAGGGCGCGCAGTCGTGCGGCGAGGTCGGTGCCGTCGAACGCGTCGATGGCGTACTTCGTCACCACGACGTTCCCGGGGGTGGCGCCGACGCCTTCCGGGAAGCGGTTGGGCGGCCCGTCGGGTCCGCCGTCGCTGCCGTCCATCCGCGCGTACCGGACGAGGACGACGGGCAGGCCCGCGGCCTCGAACGCCTCCTTGAGGCGGGTGGCCGCGGTGACGACCTGGGCCCCGGAGAGCGGGGCGGCGGGCCGTTCCACGATCCACTTCTGGATGTCCACCAGCATCAGTGTGGTGCCGGGGGCCAGGAGGGGGCTGTCGGAAGAAGTCATGGTGGCAGTGTTCCGGTTCTTCGGTGTGGCGGGCGGTACGGGTGGTGCGCGGGGTGTGGTTTCGGTCAGCACGCCTCCACGACGAGCGCGCTCCAGGTGAAGCCGCCCCCCGCGCTGAGGACGAGTGCGCTGCGGCCCGGCTCCAGCAGGCTGCGGCCGTGCAGGTCGGCCAGCGCGGCGGCCGCGTCGCCCGCGCCCAGATGGCCGGTGTGGGCGCCCAGGTCGAGGATCTCGGCGCCGGTGACGCCGAGGTCGCCGAGCGCGGGCAGATAGGCGTCGTCCAGGAGTCTGCGGCCGAGCCGGGGCAGGACGAGATGGCTCAGACGCGGATCGTCCGGGGCGAGCCCGGCCTCGGCGAGGGCGCCGGCGACGACGTCGCGGGCGCCCGCCCGGAGGGTGGCGTGGAAACGCTCCCCGTCGTGGTCGCGCAGGTACGCCTTCTTCGTCCGGCGGACGTCGACGCGCTCCCCGTGGGCCCTGGGGGCGGTGGAGAACGGGTCGTCGCCCCGGTGCACGGCCTCCAACTCGCTGGCGGCGACGGTGTGCAGGGCCCGCAGCCGGTAGGGGCCGCGGTCGCGGTCGAGGACGAGGACGAGCGCGGTGCCGCCGTCCCCGTAGGCGATGCCGTAGTCGCCGCGCCAGCGGTCGAAGCCGGGGGCGCTGAAGCGGTCGCCGGTGGTGACCAGGGCGCGGCTCGTCTGCGGGTCGGCGGTGAGGCGGAGGGCGGCGGTCTCGACGGCGGTGGCGCCGCCGTTGCACATCTGCTGGATGCCCAGTGGCAGGGCGCGGTGGGCACCGGTCCGCCGGGCCACGTAGTGCGCGGGTGACCAGAAGTCGTGCCCCTGGTGGTGGATCCAGGCGTGGGCGGTCAGGCCGAGGGACCCGGGCGGGCAGCCGGCGTCGGCCAGGGCCTTGCCGGCCGCCCGTACGGCCATCTCGGGGCCGGACGGCCCGTCGCTGACCGGCAGTTCGAGATATCCGTCGGCGGCGGCGCGGTCCGGGTCGGCCCGGCCCTCTGCGACGGCCCGCTCCAGGGTGTCCCGCCCGGAGGGGAGCCAGGTGGCCATGGCCGCTATGCGGACCGGTGGGTCGAAGCGCATCGGTGTCCTTGTCCTCGGCGTTCGTGGTGGGTGTCCGCGGGCGGTGGTTCACCCGCGGGCGGTGGCCCTCTCCGCGGGTGCGCCCGCGGACAGCGGGGTCAGGACCTCGTCGAGGAGCCGGGCGATGCCGTCCCCGTCGTCCTCGCCGGTCTGCCGCCAGATGTGGTGGTCGGGGCGGACGAGGACGAGCCGGGCGCCGTTGCGGCGGGTGCGTGCGCCGGTGCGGGCGGGCAGGGCGCCGAGGTCGTCGTGGAGAGTGCCGGCGCGGTCCAGGGCGCGCAGTTCCAGGGCTCCCGTGGGGCCGCCGTAGCGTGCCGCGGTGTTCGTGAGCAGGTCGCGGACGGGGGCGGGCAGGCCCTCGGGCGCGTCGACCAGGAGGGTGCAGCGCAGGTCGCTCAGGGCCTCACGCAGCGGCTGGCGGCGGCCGGCGGCCCGGTTCCAGACGGGCCGGTCGGGGACCAGGGCGCCGGTGACGTAGCGCTGTTCCCACTGCTTCCAGCTGCGCAGCCGGGTCTGCCGGGCGTCGCCGTAGACGGTGCGCAGTCCGGCGAGCCAGGGCACGTAGTCCAGGCCGAACAGGCCGAGCCGGGCGCTCCACCGGGCCGCGGTGTCGCGTGCGGCCACCTGCCGGCGGTCGCGCAGCATCCAGGCGCGGGTCTGCACGTCGGCCTGCCGGACAACGGCGCGGGCGACCTGGGTGCGTTCGCTCTGGTAGCTGTCCAGCAGGTCGGGGGCGGCCTCGCCGCGCCATACGGCGGCGAGTTTCCAGCCGAGGTTGTGGGCGTCGGTGATGCCGGTGTTCAGACCCTGGCCGCCGGCCGGGCTGTGGATGTGCGCGGCGTCGCCGAGCAGGAAGACCCGGCCTGCGCGGTAGGTGTCGACGTGCCGGGCGTGCACGGCGAAGGTGCTGGTCCAGTCGGGGTCGCGCAGGGTGAGTCCGCCGGGGCCGCGCGCGTCGACGAGGCCCTGCATCATCTCCGGTGTCGCGTCCTCGGGGCGCAGTCCGGGCGGGCCGGAGGTGAAGACGCGGCAGCGGCCGGACGGCAGGCCGAGGAGGACGAGGACGCCCTTGGCGGAGCAGAAGTAGTGGGCGACGTCGTGTTCGAGGGGCCCGTCCACGTAGGCGTCGACGAGCATGAAGGTGTTCGGGTAGGTCAGGCCGCGGAACTCCAGGCCGAGCAGGTCGCGGACGGTGCTGGTGGCGCCGTCGCAGCCGAGGACGTACGCGTACTCCCGGCGCCGTTCGGTGCCGTCGGCGCCGGCGAGGACGGCCACGGTGTGGTCGGCGCGCTGTTCCAGGGCGACCAGGGTGGTCTCCCGGTCGATGGTGCCGTCCAGGGCGTGGACGGCACCGGAGAGCAGGTCCTCGATCTCGGGCTGGGGCAGGATCACCGGCCGCATCCGCCCGGTGAGGGGCAGTTCGGCGACGGGGCGGCCCTCGGAGTAGTAGCGGAAGGCGGGGACCGGCAGGCCGCGGGCGTCGAGGGCGGCCGGGTCGGTGAGGCGGCGCAGTACCTCCAGGGTCCGCGGCCACACCAGCAGGGCCTTGGACAGCGGTGACGCCTTGGGGAGCCGGTCAACGAGGTGGGTGTCCACGCCGCGGCGCAGCAGTTCGGCGGCGGCGGTCAGGCCCACGGGGCCGGCCCCGACGACGAGGACCGGCCGCCGGGCCGGGTGGGCGGGCGGTGTGGTGAGGGCGGCGGGGGCGGTCACTCGGCTCCTTCGGTGTCGTTGGCGGACCAGCGCAGGACGGTGCTGCCGACGGCCATGCCGCCGCCGAAGGCGGACAGCAGGACGACGTCGCCGTCGCGCAGTGCGCCCGAGCGGCGGGCGGCGTCGAGGGTGACCGGGACGGAGGCAGCGCCGGTGTTGCCGTACCGCTCGACGGTGAAGTGGGTGCGGGCGCGGGTGAGGCCGAGGCCGGGGAGGAGGCCCTCCAGCATGCGGCCGTTGGCCTGGTGCGGGATGAAGTGGTCGACGTCGTCGGCGGACAGGCCGGCCTCGGCGAGCGTCTGCTTGACGGAGAGGGGGAGGCGCGCGGCGACGAAGTCCCGTACGTCGCGGCCCTCCATGGCGAAGTACTGGTCGCCGCTCTCCAGGGTCCGCGCGGAGGCGGGCAGGCGGCTGCCGCCCGCGGGGACGCGGATGGTGCGGTGCAGTTCGCCGAAGGTCTCCAGGACGGCGGGTCCCAGGCCGCGGCCTTCGGGGACGGGCCCGAGGACGACGGCGCCGGCTCCGTCGCCGAAGAGGACGGCGGTGCGGCGGTCGGCGGGGTCGACGACGCGGGAGTAGATGTCGGCGCCGACGACGAGTGCGTGGCCGCCCTGGCCGAGGAGGCGGTGGGCGGTGTGCAGGGCGTACACGAAGCCGCTGCAGACCGCGTTGACGTCGAAGGCGCAGGCGCCGTGGGCGCCGATGCGGTGCTGGACGATGGCGGCGGTCGCGGGCTGGAGGTGGTCAGGGCTGGAGGTGGCGACGACGAGGTGGGCCAGCTGGCCGGGGCTGATGCCGGCGTCGGCCAGCGCGGCGCGTGCGGCGTGTGCCGCGAGGTCGGAGGTGGCCTCGTCCCCGGCGGCGTAGCGGCGGCTGCGGATGCCGGTCTTGCGGACGATCCATTCGTCCGTGACGCCGGTGTTCGCGCCGATGCGGTCGTTGCCGACGGCGCGGGCGGGGAGGTACGAGCCGGTGCCGAGGACGCCTGTCGGGCCGGTTCTTCCGGTGGGCTGGCTGGGCATGGTGGGACCGTCCGTTCTGCTGGGCACGAGGAGCGTCAGTGGGCGTCGTCGAGCGGGCCGGTGAGGGTGTAGCTCACCGCGCGGGGCGGGGCGGGTTCTTCCAGCGGCCCGGCCAGCGTGTACCAGAGTCCGGTGTCCGCATCGGGTGTGTCGCGCGGCGTCGCGGCGCGCGGACGGCCGCGTTCCCCAGCAGGCGGAATGTGGTCGGTCATGGGCTCTCCCTGGAGTGTTTCCGGTCGGCGCGAGCGGACCGGGACATGGAGCGCCGGGATCACAAGCAGGTTCCCCCGGAGCGAGATCGCTCTCCCTACGAGGCCCGAAGGTATCAGAGCTCTTACTCAAGAAATCAAGCCATTCGGGAGTGTGATAATCGCGACAACTGGCACTTCAGCCCTGAGAAATATGCAGGTCAGAGCGGATTTATGAGTGACCAGTAGCCTGTCGTGTATCAGGGTTCAGAACATACTTGTGTCAAAGCTCTGTTAAACAGTTTGCCCCCACGTGAACGACGTGTGACAGGGTGGGGCACCCTGGTACGGCGACCGGCCCGCGACATGCCGCAGGGCCCGCACGGCTGACTCGTGGTCATCCCGTACAGGCCCTGCGGAACGTCCGGTACTCCCGGCTCGCCCGGTGTGCATCCGGAAGCGGGGGTGATCCGGATGCACACGGACGTAACAGCGGAAGGGGGGAGGGAATCAGCCGCGCCGGAGTGCCGAGATCGCACGCTCCAGCAGGTCGTGCAACTGCTTGCGCTCCTCATCCGTGAACTCTTCGTCGATCCTTCCCTCCACCGCGCACGCCAGCTTGTCCGCCTTCTTGAGCAGTGCGCGCCCGGACCGGGTCAGATCGGCGACCAGTACCTTCTGGTGCACGGTGGACGTGGCGCGGGTGATCAGGCCCTTTCCCTCCAGGTTGTTCAGGACGGTGGTCATGGTCTGGGGAGTGACCATGCACTCCCGTGCCAGCTGGGCACCGGACAGACCCGAGTGGCGCTGCAGCACGAGGAGTGCCACGTACTGCGGCACGGTGAGGTCGAGAGTGCGCAGGGCGTGGCTCTTCTCGCTGATCAGGTGCTGTTCCGCGCGCTTGATCACATGGCCCGTCCGGTCGTTGAAGTGGTCCGAGAGAGGGGTGTGGGCCCCGGCCGCGGCTCGCGTTCTCGTCATGTTCACGCTCCTGTTGTTCGGTGCAGGACCCTCATCCACATCAGGGTCCTGAACACATACTGCGCCTCAGTACCGGTCCCCGACCGCAGGGGGCAGCGAGTTCAGGGCATCAAGGTCCTCCTCGGTCAGCCGCAGCGCGGCAGCGGCGGCGTTCTGTTCGATGTGCGCGATGCGGGTACTGCCCGGGATCGGGATCACCCGCTCGTCCTGGGCGAGCGTCCAGGCCAGCGCGACCTGCGCCGCGGTGGCGCCGAGCCGTTCGGCGACGGCACGGGCCCCGTCGGCGATCCTCTGGTTCGCGCGCAGCGCCTCCCGCTGGAAGCGCGGCAGCCCGGCACGGAAGTCGCCCGCATCCGGCCGCGCGTCCGCGGAGAAGCGGCCCGCGAGGAAGCCGCGGCCCAGCGGGGAGAAGGGCACGAAGGCCGCGCCGTTCGCCCGGCACCACGGCAGTACCGCGTCGAGCGGGTCGCGGGACCACAGCGACAGCTCGGACTGGACGGCGGTGACCGGCGCGACGGCGTGCGCCCGGTCGAGCTGTTCCGGGGTGACCTCGGACAGTCCCAAATGCCGCAGCTTCCCCTCCTCGCGCAGCTCGGCCAGCGTGCCCCAGCTCTCCTCCAGCGGCACCCGCGGGTCGACCCGGTGCAGGTAGTACAGGTCGATGCGGTCCGTGCCGAGCCGGCGCAGCGAGCCCTCGACCGCCGCGCGCAGATGTCCAGGCCGCCCGTCGGGGTGGATCCGTACGGCCCCGGGGCGGGAGTCCGGGGCGACGCGCAGTCCACCCTTGGTCGCCAGGGTGACGCGGTCGCGCCGCCCCGCGAGTGCGCGGCCGAGCAGTTCCTCGTTGGTGAACGGCCCGTACAGGTCGGAGGTGTCCAGGAGGGTGATGCCCAGGTCGACGGCGTGCCGGAGGGCGGCGAGGGAGTCCTCGGCGCCCTGCGAGGAACTGCTGTAGACCCAGTTCATCCCCATGCAGCCCAGACCGATCGGCCCTACCAGAGGCCCGTCGCTGCCCAGTGAACGCAACGTTTCCATGACGTGACACCCTCTCACCCAATTGTCAGTATCCTGATATGGATCAGAGTACACAGAATGCGGAATGCGGCACCACCTGTTGTTTTGGGCCCTTCGGGCCGAAACTTTGCGGTCCGCATACCTCACGCACAGCCTCACGGACACAGTGTGACCCTGATGACATGAATCAGTAGTGCGACATGTATGAGAGTCCTGATATTGTCCCGAGTCCTGATCCCGGCACGCGCCCTGCCGGCGCCTGACGGGACCGGGACAAGTGCACAAACTGACTCGACGTCAGTACGTCACAAGGGGGATTCGCATGACGTCCGGCACCACCGAACTGCTCTATGTGGTCGGCGACCGCTTCTCGGCCCTGGCCTCCCACGCGGGAGTGAGCACTCCCAGCCGCCTCACCGCCGACCTGAGGGCGGGGCGCTTCGACGCCCCGGGCACACGCGTACAACTGCTCAACGGCCAGGGCGTCAGCGCCTACGACTGGGCCAACATCCAGCGCGAGATCATCCGTCACGAACTCCAGGGCAGGATCGCGCTGCCCGAGCACTCCTCCCGCCTGGCCCTGCGCGGCGAGGCGCACAAGCACCGCGAGGAGAACGTCCTGCTCGCCGATGTCCGGCAGGTGGACGCCCTCAGCTACCGGGCCGACCTGCGCCTGGACAACGACAACGAGCTGCTCTTGGACCACACCACGGGCCAGCACGTCCAGGGCATGGTCATTACCGAGGCCGGACGCCAGATGTTCCTGGCCGTCACCGAACTCTTCTACGCCTCCGCCTGGCCCGACCACCAGTACTACTACGTCATCAAGAAGTTCGGCACCGAGTACGAGAACTTCCTCTTCCCCCTCGACGCCGTCATCGACTACGAGATCCTCAGCGCCTCCGTCGAAAGCCCCGACCGGCTCTCCTTCCACGTGGAGATCGCCGTGAGCCAGGCCGGCCGCCGCGCCGCCCTGTGCGACGTCGAGTTCACCGCCTACGAGCACGGGCTGATCTCGACCAAGGAGACCCGGCGCGCCGAGCGCGTGGTCGCACAACTGCTCGCCGACCGGCGTGAGGAGCTGCACCGGCAGCGCGCCGAGCGGGCCGTCAACTGACCCGTCCGCCGCACCGAAAGCAGGGAGCAACCGTGTCCCGACCCGCCCTCACGGCCGCGTTCTTCGACGTCGACGAGACCCTGATCGGCGTCAAGAGCATGTTCGACTTCCTCGCGTTCCACTACGCCGCACAAGGCGCACCGGAAGGCACCTACGACCGGACGATGGCCGACCTGCGCCGCCGCGCCGCCGACGGCGCGCCCCGCGAGGAGATCAACCGCCGCTACTACCGGCTCTACGCGGGACAGCCGCACGCCGGCCTCGCCGCCCTGGGACAGCGGTGGTTCACCGAACGCCACCGCGAAGGACGGCTCTTCCACCCGCCCGCCGTGGCCGCCTTCCGCCGCCACGCCGCCGACGGCGACCGCACCGTACTCGTCTCGGGCTCCTTCTTCGCCTGTACGGACCCGCTGGCCCGGTACCTCGGCGCCGACGCCGTCCTGTGCTCCCGGCCCCTGGTCGAGAACGGACTGCTCACCGGCGAGATCGAGGCGCCGATGATCGGCCCCGCCAAGGCGCGGGCCGCCGGGGCCTACGCCCGCGGGGCCGGCCTGGACCTGGCGCACAGCCACGCCTACGGCGACCACGCCTCCGACCTCGACCTGCTCCGCCTCGTCGGACACCCCGTCGTCGTCGGCGACGACCCGCGGCTGGCCCAGGAGGTCGACGCCCACGGCTGGCACCGGCTGCCCGGCCTGCCGCACGCCGCCGCCCTCTGACCGCCCGGGCGCACCACCACGCCCCATCCACCAGCCAGACCAGCCACCCGGACCCGGGCCCGGCTGGATCCCTCCACACGGATCAGGACACCATGACGCAGGTACCCACCCTCGCCCTCAACAACGGCGTGCACATCCCACAGCTCGGCTTCGGCGTGTGGCAGGTGCCCGACGAGACGGCCGTGACCCAGGCCCTGGAAGCCGGCTACCGCAGCATCGACACCGCCTGGGGATACCAGAACGAACGCGAGGTCGGCCGCGCCCTCGCCCGCTCCGGCATCGACCGCTCCGAACTCTTCGTCACCACCAAGCTGTGGAACGACCATCAGGGCCACGACGCGGCACTGGCCGCCTTCGAGGACAGCATGGAACGCCTCGGCCTCGACTACATCGACCTGTACCTCATCCACTGGCCGGTGCCCGCCCGCGACCTGTTCGTGCCCACCTGGCGCGCCCTGGAGAAGCTGTACGCCGACGGCCGCGTCCGCGCGATCGGCGTCTCCAACTTCCGCGTCCCCGACCTCCAGCGGCTGCTCGACGAGACCGACGTCGTCCCGGCCGTCAACCAGATCGAACTGCACCCCACGTTCTCCCAGCGCGCCCTGCGCGACTTCCACGCCGCCCACGGCATCATCACCGAGGCGTGGAGCCCGCTGGCCCAGGGCGGCACCGTCCTGAAGGACCCGCGGGTCCAGGACATCGCCGCCAAGCACGGCAGGTCGACCGCCCAGGTCGTGCTGCGCTGGCACCTCCAGATCGGCAACGTCGCCATCCCCAAGTCGGTCACCCCGGCCCGCATCAAGGAGAACCTCGATGTCTTCGGCTTCACCCTGGACGCCGGCGACCTCGCCGTCCTGGACGCGCTGAACACCGGCAACCGCCTCGGCCCGGACCCGGACACCTTCGTCACCGTCTGACCGCTGCCGGTGCCCCGCACCCCGCCGTCGGCGCCCCGGTCCCCCGTGACCACCGGGGCGCCGGCGGCGGAGGTGCCGCGTCACACCCCCACCCGCACCCCCGTTCCCGGAGGCGGAACACGCCATGACCTCACCGACCACCACCCCCGGCGGCGCCCGCAGGCCCGCCCTCGTCCTGCTGTCCGTGTGCCTGGCCGCCCTGCTGCTGCCGCTGTCCATGACCGGCACCTCGGTGGCCCTGCCCAGCATCGGCGCGGACCTGCACGCCGGCCTCTCCGCCCTCCAGTGGGCCATCAACGGCTACAACCTCGTCTTCGGCTGCTTCATCCTCGCCGCGGGCTCCCTCGCCGACCTGCTCGGCCGCCGCCGCGTCTTCCTCGCCGGCACCGCCCTGTACGCGGTGGGCGCGCTGGTCTCCGCCCTCGCCGGCGACATCGTCGTCCTCGACATCGCCCGCGCCGCCTCCGGCCTCGGCGCCGCCGCCGCCCTGCCCAGCGGCAGCGCCCTGCTGGCCCAGGCGTTCGACGGCCCCGCGCGGGCCCGCGCGTTCGGCGTGTTCGGCACCACCACCGGCGTCGGTCTCGCCCTCGGCCCGACCGTCGCGGGCCTGCTCGTCGGCAACTTCAGCTGGCGCGCCGTCTTCCTGGTTCCCGCCGTCATTGCGTTCGCCGTCGTCGCGCTGACCCCGCTGCTGCCCGAGTCCCGCAACCCGGAGGGCGGCCGGATCGACAAGGCCGGCACCGTCACCTTCACCGGCGCCCTGCTGCTGCTCATCTACGCCCTCGTCGAGGGTCCGCAGGCCGGCTGGGTCAGCCCCCTGGTGCTGGGCTCCTTCGCCGGCACCGTCGTGCTGCTCGCCGCCTTCGTGATCGTCGAACGCCGCCAGGCGCAGCCGATGTTCGACCTGAGCCTGCTGGCCCAGCCGCAGTTCCTCGCCCTGTGCCTGACTGCGGTCGTCGTCGTCTTCGGCTTCACCCCGCTGCTCGTCTCCCTGCCCACCTACTTCTCGGCGGTCGACGGCCTCACCGCCGAGGAGTCCGGCCTGACGCTGATCATGCTCACGGGTGCCACACTCGTCCTCCCGGTGATCGCCGGGTTCCTGACGCGGTGGATCCCCGCGAAGGTGCAACTCGTCCTCACCGTCGCCCTGCTGGCCGCCGGCGTGGCCTGGCTGACGGTGATCGGCCCCGGCGTCTCCCGCTGGACCATCTTCGGCCCGCTGCTGCTCATCGGCATCGCGACCGGCATCTCCTTCGGCCTGCTGGACGGCGCCGCGGTCAGCAGCGTCCCGGCGGTACGGGCCGGTATGGCCGCCGGCATGTTCAACACCATGCGCCTGGCCGGCGAGGCCGCCTCCATCGCCGTCGTCGGCTCCCTGCTGGTCAGCTTCACCCGCACCGGCCTGGGCAACGACCTCGCGTCCTTCCGCACGCCCTACGCCGACAAGCCCGCCGAGGTCGCCAACCTGCTCAACCAGGGCAGTCTGGACGCGGCCGTGCGGACCGTCGAGCCCGCCTCGGCCCGGCAGGCGTTCACGTCCGTCGCGAACGGGGCGTACACCGGTGCCCTGCACACGGTGCTGTGGGTGCTCTTCGCGATGTTCGTGGTCGTCACCCCGGTCGTCGCCCTGCTG
>NZ_JCANQV010000058.1:0-24999 GCF_059553635.1 Candidatus Streptomyces philanthi | reverse complement strand
GCACTCCCGCCCCCGGCCGCACCCGTCCGGCCACCGGACCCCCGGCCGCCAGCGCGGCGGCCGGGGCGAGGAACAGCGCACCCGCCGCCAACGGGCCCGCACCCCGCTCCTGTTGGAGCACGACCGGGACCGTGTACAACAGGGCGACGGTCGCCGCGTTGCCCACCGCCCCGGCGGCCGTCAGCCGGACGTAGGGCCGGTTGCGGAAGAGGACGGGGTCCACCAACGGGGCGGGGGCGCGGCGTTCGGTACGGAGGAACACGGCACCCAGCAGCAACGCCCCCGCCGCCCAGCACCAAGGGGCGGCCTGATCCCAGGCGTCGGTCCGGCTCAGCCACAGGGCCAGGCAGGCCGTCGCCCCGGTGGCGGTCACCGCGCCCGCCGTGTCGAAGCGGCCCCCGGCGTCCGGGGCGCACGACTCGTCGGCGCGGTGCGCGCAGTACGCGGCGACGGCGCAGGGCGCCACCGTCAGCCAGAACACGGCTCGCCAGGACGCGGCCTGCGCCAGGGCGCCACCGAGGAACGGGCCGCAGACGGTGGCGAGTCCGGCCAGCCCGAGTGCGCGCCCGGTCATCCGCCGCCCGCGTGCCCCGGGGCGGACGTTCGTCAGCAGCGCCAGCCCGGCGGGCATGGCCAGCGCCCCACCCGCACCCTGCGCGATCCGCGCCCCCACCAGGAACCCGGCCGACGGCGCGAGCGCGCACAGCGCGGAGGCCACCGCGAAAAGCACCAGCCCGAGCCGGAGAACACGCCGCCGCCCCCAAAGATCCCCCCACCGCCCGGCGACCGGCATCAGCGCACCGGCGGCCAGCAGATACCCACCGACGACCCAGGACACGTCCCACGCCCCACCACTCCACTCCTGACGCACGGACGGCAGCACGAGGTTCAGGGCGAAGGCGTCCCACTGCACGCAGAACACGGCGAGCGCGACGGCGGCGACCGCCCAACCGGGCGAAGCGGCGGTGCGCGGGACGGGGTGCGGATGGGGGTGGGGTGACATGTGGTGTGCCTCTCGTGGCGTTTCAGGGCGTTTCAGGGGGAGGAGGTGGGGTGACCGCGGGCGGACGTGCGGTCGTACGGGGGCAGGGGAACGGGGGAGGGGAGAGTGCCGAGAGGCGGGAGAGGCGCCGGGAAGGCGGGGGAAGCGGCGGGTGCCGTGGGGAAGCCGCGCAGGGCGGTGAGCGGCCCGGAACAGTGGAGGGCGCGAGGGCGGGGGCGGCCGGGAGAGCCGGAAGATCCGGGGAGCCGGGACGCGCCGCACCGCCGTCGGCGAATCCCGGACGGGCGGCCTACGAGGCGAAGCCCGAGCCGGCGGCGTACGGGCCGAAAGCCGGAACCGGCGGCGCATGAACCGTAACCCCCGAGGCCCCGAGCCCGGAAGATCCCACGACGGAACAACCCGCAACGGAAAACCTCCGTGACCAGGATTGACCCCCGCCACCCCTGGGCACCGTCAAAGAGGGCGCGCACCACTCCGTACCCGCCCCCGAGCCCGCCCGGGAGCGCAGCGCCCCACAACGCGCCCCGCACAGGGCACACAACACGCCCCCGCGCGGCGCCAGTCATCGGCCCCGCGCCCCGCGTCAACACCTCCGTACAGCAACCGTTCAGCGTTTGTTGATCGCTGAACCCGAAGCTGATGCGCATGTTGCGCCGTATGACCTCAGAGCACGGAGATGACATCCGTACCCCGCATGCCGTCCACGGGACGGAGTCCTCGGCGGTCGTTCTCACCTGGACCGGGGAGCCCGGCCGGCTGGAGGAGTTGACGCACGACATGCTCCTGGAGCAGTCCGAGCGGGCGGCCGGGGCGCTGCGCCGCCTCGGGGTGCGTGCCGGTGACCGGGTCGCGGTGCATCTGCCGCTGGTTCCCGAGTCGGTGATCGCCACCCTGGCCTGCGGCCGCCTGGACGCGCAGCGCAGCACGCTGCCGGTCACGCTCTCCGTGCCCGAACTGGCCGAACGGATGCGGGAGACCGGGGCCAAGGTGCTGATCACCGCCGACGCGGCCTTCTGGGACGGGGCGGTACGCCCGGTCAAGCGGGACCTGGACCGCGCCCTCGCACGCATCGGCGACGGGCTGGAACGGACCGTCCTGGTCGTCAACCGCTGCTCCCGCCCGGTGGCCTGGACCCCCGGCCGCGACCGCTGGTGGCACGAGGCCCTCGCCGGCCACTGACCCGGCCCCGGCCGGACCCCCACCCCGCACGCCCTGCCCCCGTACACCCCCACTCCCGCACGCCCCACCCCGCACGGATCACCACCGCGTCCCCAATGCCCCACACCCCCAAGATTTAACGCAATATCCGGTGCCGAAAGTCCTCGCCGAATGATGACTTTCGTGGCGCCCCACGGGCGTCGAACGGCTCTGTTTCCCCTTTTCCCGGTGAAGGACCGTGGTCGGGCAAGGTCTTTCCGTCCGATCAGGGGACGCCATGAACTCCTCGACAGTGCAGGGGCAGCCGGAACGGGCCACCGCTGCGGGGTCACCTCCGTATGCCGATGCCGATCAGTACCGGCCCGGTCGCGCGATCACCGATTGGCAGCCGGAGAACGCGGCCTTCTGGAATACGGTGGGCCGTAGAGTGGCCCGCCGGAATCTGTGGATCGCGGTGCCCGCGCTGCTGGTGGCATTCGTGGTGTGGCAGGTGTGGAGCGTCACCGCGACCAATCTCAAGGACGTCGGTTTCGGCTACAGCACCTCACAGCTGTTCTGGCTCACCGCGATCCCCGGTCTCACCGGCGGCACCACCCGTATCTTCTACACCTTCCTTGGCCCGATCGTCGGCCAGCGCCGCTTCACCGCCCTGTCCACGATCGTGCTGGTCGTCCCGCTGATCTGGCTCGGCGTCGCGGTGCAGGACACCGGCACGCCGTACGCGGTGATGGCGGCGATCGCCGCACTGTGCGGCATCGGCGGCGCCAACTTCGCCTCCTCCCTCGCGAACATCGGCTTCTTCTTCCCCAAGGCGGAGAAGGGCAACGCGACGGGCATCAACGGCGGCCTCGGCAACCTGGGCGTCTCCGTCGTCCAGCTGGTGACACCCATCGTGATCACCAGTTCCGTGCTGGCGCTGGGGTCGGCGCAGCACAAGGCCGACGGGTCGTCGGTGTGGTTGCAGAACGCGGCGTTCCTGTGGGTGCCGGTGCTGGCGGTGCTGGCGGTCGTCGCGTGGTTCGGGCAGAACGATCTGAAGGTCGCGTCCACCCCGTTCCACCGGCAGAAGGTGATCTTCCGACGGAAGCACAACTGGCTGATGACCTGGCTCTACGTCGGGACGTTCGGCTCGTTCATCGGGTTCGCGGCCGCGCTGCCGATGCTGATCAAGACGACGTTCACCCCGATCGACCCGGCGTACTCGGCGGCGACCTACGCCTGGATGGGCCCGGCCCTGGGCGCGCTGGCCCGCTGGGCGGGCGGCCGGCTGGCGGACCGGATGGGCGGCGCCCGGGTCACCCTGCTGTCCTTCGCCGGAATGGCGGTGTCGATCGCCGGTGTCATCTCCTTCCTTCCGTCGGACGGGAAGGGCGGTTCGTTCTGGGGATTCTTCGGCTGTTTCCTGAGCGCGTTCCTCTTCTCCGGAATCGGTAACGGCTCGACCTTCCGGCAGATCCCCGTCATCTTCCGGGACCAGCATCTGAAGGGTTTGGCGGAGGGCACCGAGGAGTACGCGACGGCGCTCAAGCAGGCCGAGATGGAGGCCGGCGCGGTCACCGGTTTCACCTCCGCCGTCGCCGCCTACGGATTCTTCTTCATCCCGGCCCTGTTCGGTTCGGTCGCGGTGACCAGCGCGATGTGGGGATTCATCGCCTTCTACGCGAGCTGTGTCGTGGTGACATGGTGGTTCTACGCCCGCGAGGGCGCGGAGGCGCCGAGCTGAGGAATGCGGTGCGCCCGGCCCGAAACACCATCGGCGGCGGGCACCCCGGGACTTTTCCCCGGGGTGCCCGCCGTTTTCCGCGAAATTCTTGTGAACAGATTCACAAGCGAACTAAAGTCGAAAGTCCCCCACGAAATGGCAGGTCAGAAGGGGTGTGTCGCGTCAGCCCCGGCAACGGAGGGGACTTTTGGTCCGCCAACGAGGACCAATGCCGACCCTTCTGATCGATCAGAAGGAGTCCAATGGAGAAGAGCGAAGGCACAGCGATTCGGAAGGTGCACCATGACTGCGGCTCCCCTCGAAACCACCGTGACCGGCGCCGCCTGGGAAGGCTTCAAGGGCGGACTGTGGCGGGACGCCGTCGACGTCCGCGACTTCGTCCAGCGCAACTACACGCCCTACGAGGGCGACGCCACCTTCCTGGCCGGCCCCACCGCACGGACCACCACGGTCTGGGAAACCCTCCTCGGGATGTTCCCGCGGGAACGTGCCAACGGCGTCCACGACGTCGACACCCGCACCCCCTCCCGCATCGACGCCTTCGCGCCCGGCTACATCGACCGCGACCTCGATCTGATCGTCGGCCTCCAGACCGACGCCCCCCTCAAGCGCGCCATCATGCCCAACGGCGGCTGGCGGATGGTCGAGGGCGCCCTCACCGCGTACGGCTACGAGGCCGACCCCGAGGTCAAGGAGATCTACACCCGGCTCCGCAAGACCCACAACGACGGCGTCTTCGACGCGTACACCCCCGAGATCCGCGCCTGCCGCTCGTCCGGCATCATCACCGGCCTCCCCGACGCCTACGGTCGCGGCCGCATCATCGGTGACTACCGTCGCGTCGCCCTCTACGGCGTCGACCGCCTCATCGAGGACAAGCAGGCCGTCAAGGCCCAACTCGACGCCGAATGGCCCACCGAGGACGTCATCCGCGAACGCGAGGAGACCGCCGAGCAGATCAAGGCCCTCGGCGAACTCAAGGCCATGGCCGCCTCGTACGGGTACGACATCTCCCGCCCCGCCGCCACCGGCCGCGAGGCGATCCAGTGGCTCTACTTCGCCTATCTCGCCGCCGTCAAGGAGCAGAACGGCGCGGCCATGTCCATCGGCCGCATCGACACCTTCCTCGACATCTACCTCCAGCGCGACCTCGACGCCGGCCGCCTCACCGAGGAGCAGGCCCAGGAACTGATCGACGACTTCGTCGTCAAGCTCCGCATCGTCCGCTTCCTGCGCACCCCCGAGTACAACGAGCTGTACTCCGGCGACCCGACGTGGGTCACCTGGTCGCTGGCCGGCATCGGCGAGGACGGCCGCCCGCTCGTCTCCCGTACGACCTTCCGCGCCCTCCAGACCCTCTACAACCTCGGCCCCGCACCCGAACCCAACCTCACCGTCTTCTGGTCGCGGCATCTCCCCCAGGGCTTCAAGGACTTCGCCGCCAAGGTCGCCATCGACACCTCGGCCCTCCAGTTCGAGTCCGACGAGCTGATGCGCCCCAAGTACGGCGACGACACCGCCATCGCCTGCTGTGTCTCCGCCATGGCCGTCGGCAAGCAGATGCAGTTCTTCGGCGCCCGCGTCAACGTCGCCAAGGCCCTGCTGTACGCGATCAACGGCGGGCGGGACGAGCGGACCGGGAAGACCGTGGTCGCCGGGTTCGAGCCGATCGACGGCGAGTACCTCGACTACGACACCCTCGTGACCCGCTACGACGCGATGCTGGAATGGCTGGCCAGGACGTATGTGCACGCCCTCAACGTCATCCACTACATGCACGACAAGTACGCCTACGAGCGCATCGAGATGGCCCTCCACGACCGGGCGGTCCTGCGCACCATGGCCTGCGGCATCGCCGGGCTCTCCGTCGCCGCGGACTCCCTGTCGGCCGTCAAGCACGCCCGCGTCAAGGTGATCCGGGACGAGACCGGCCTCGCCGTGGACTACGTCGTCGAGGGCGACTACCCGGCCTACGGCAACAACGACGACCGCGCCGACGACATCGCCCGGAAGATCGTCCACGACTTCATGGAGAAGGTCCGCAAGCACCCCACCTACCGGGACGCGGTCCACACCCAGTCCGTGCTGACCATCACCTCCAACGTCGTCTACGGCAAGAAGACCGGCAACACCCCCGACGGCCGCCGCGCCGGCACCCCCTTCGCTCCCGGCGCCAACCCGATGAACGGCCGCGACGCCCACGGCTACATCGCCTCCGCCCTCTCCGTCGCCAAGCTCCCCTACGACGACGCCGAGGACGGCATCTCCCTCACCAACACCATCACCCCCGACGCCCTCGGCCGTACGCCCGAGGAACGGATCGCCAACCTCTCGGGCGTCCTCGATGGGTTCATGGCCGGCGACGGCTTCCACATGAACGTCAACGTGCTGGACCGGGCAACCTTGGAGGACGCCATGGCGCACCCCGAGAAGTACCCGCAGCTGACCATCCGGGTCTCCGGATACGCGGTCAACTTCACCCGGTTGACCCGCGAGCAGCAGCTCGACGTGATCAACCGGACCTTCCACGGGTCCCTGTGAACCCCCGGTCACGGGGAACCCCGTCCCCGTGACCCGGCCCGGCGGCGCCGGTACCGGGCCCCTCACCCCCGGTACCGGCGCCGCCACCCCTCCTTCTCCGTATCTCTCCCGGAAGGCCCTGCCATGGCCGTCTTGCTCGGATCCGACATCCCCGTCGGCGCCCCGCCCTGCTGGGACCCGGCCTACCGGCCCGCCACCCCCGCCGCGGCCGTGCACCACCGCCCGTCGTCCGGGTCCGTCCACTCCTGGGACCTGTCCACCGGCGTCGACGGCCCCGGCAGCCGCTTCGTCACCTTCCTCGCCGGATGCCCGCTGACCTGCCGCTACTGCCACAACCCCGACACCTGGAAGATGCGCAACGGCGTCCGCACCTCCGCCGACGAGGTCGTCGCCGAGGCCGCCAAGTACCGCGCCTTCATCCGCGCCGCGGGCGGCGGCGCCACCCTCAGCGGCGGCGAGCCCCTGCTCCAGCCCGTCTTCACCGGCGAACTCCTGCACCGCTTCCGGCACGAACTGGGCCTGCACACCGCCCTGGACACCTCCGGCTACCTCGGCGCCCGCGCCACCGACGCCCTGCTGCGCGACACCGACCTCGTCCTCCTCGACATCAAGTCCTGGGACCCCGAACGCTACGCCCGGCTCACCGGCCGGGCCCTGCGCCCCACCCTCGACTTCGCCCGCCGCCTGGCCCGCCTCGGCAAGGAGGTCTGGATACGCTTCGTCCTCGTCCCCGGAGTGACCGACGACCCCACCGAGATCGACGGCATCGCCGACTTCGCCGCCGCCCTCGGCAACATCACCCGCGTCGACGTCCTCCCCTTCCACACCCTGGGCGCCCCGAAGTGGGAACGCCTCGGCCTGGACTTCACCCTGCGCACCACCCCCAGCCCCACCCAGGAGCAACTGGAGGCGGCCCGGGACGTGTTCCGCTCGCACGGGCTGAGGGCCGTCTAGGGGCTGCCGCCGAACCGCTCCTGACCTGACCCCCCAGCGGTCGGCGAGCGCACCGACGAGCAGCAGGCCGCGCCCCGCCTCCTCCCAGGCCGCCGGCCGTCCGGAAGCCGGCAGCCGCTCGGCGCGGGTATCGGTCACCTCGATACGGAGCGTGCAGGCCGACGCGGCGGCGGAGGCGGAAGCGGAGGCGGAAGCGGAGGCGGAGACGGAAGCGGACGAGACGGAGAGCGCGAGCCGGAAGTCCCGCCCCGGTACGCGACCGTGCAGCGCGGCGTTCGAGGCCAGCTCGGCAACCACGTGCTCCGCCTCCTCGAACGCCACTCCCCAGGGGCGCAGTTGCTCGACCGCGAGCAGCCGGGCGAGTCGGGCGCCCTTGCGGGTGGAGGAGAGCTGGACGGTGAACTGGCGTGTGTCCCGCAGGGGGATGACTTGATGATTCACGCCACTCAGCGTGGCCGGATATGCGTACGCTGGGCAGTGATGACGCCTGTACGGAAAGTGACTGTCCAGCGGTGATCCTGGACTTGTCCAGCGCGTACACCGTGACGGGCCCGGCCGGGGCGGCGTTGGGGAAGGGCGCGTCGGAGGTGAGCCTGTATGGGTGCGGACAGCGGCGGCGAGAGCCGTACGGACTACACGACGGACGGGGCGGACGAGCCGGACTGGAGCCTTGGCGTCGAGGGCGACTCCCGGCCCATGATCACGGCCCTCTGCCGTCAGCTCAAGCTCTGGCGGCGTCTGTTGGAGCTTGGGCGGTTGCGGCACGTCGAGATCCAGGTCATGCCCACGGAGTGCCAAGAGCATGCCGGGCTCGGCGGGTCGCTTCAGGTGCTGAAGCTCAAGGACGGTACGGCGGTTGGGCACAACGAGGTGCAGCTCACAAGCCGACTGATCTCCGACCCCAAGGAGGTTCAGATTCTTGAGATGCGCTATGGCATGATCCGGTCCCAGGCTCTCAGGCCGCGGGAGTCACTGGCCTTCATCGAGAAACCGCGGGGAGAGACATGACACTTGAGCCCTCTGCTGAAAGCGCCCTAGCGCTGGAATGGTTCAAGAGCAGCTACAGCACGAATGACGGTCCGGAGTGTGTAGAAGTGGCCACAACCCCGGGATCGGTTCACGTCCGTGACTCCAAGAACAAGCCGGGGCCGAGGCTCAGGTTCATGCCCCACGCCTGGTCCAACTTCGTGGCGTACGCCGCCGAGCGCTGAGGCGGAGCGGCCGGCGCCCCGCGCCCCGGTCGGTTCCGGAGTACGGGGCGCTTCGCCGTCAGAGCGGGGCGTGCGGCGGGGCGGAGATCCGGTCCCGTGCACCGTCGCCCGGGTGAGGCGCGAGTCGCCCCCGGCCCCCGCCCGCCGCCAGCAGCGACGCGGTGAACGGGTGCTCGGGGGCGGTCAGCACCCGCCGGGCCGGGCCCGTCTCCACGATCCTCCCGCCGTCCAGGACCGCGATACGGTCCGCCAGCGCCGCGGCCGTGTCCAGATCATGGGTGATCAGGACCAGGCCCGTTCCGGCCCGCTCCCGCAGCAGTTCGGCCAGCAGACCGACGACGCTCCGTCTGCTGTCCGCGTCCAGGCCCGAGGTGATCTCGTCGCAGACCAGCACCCGCGGCCCGGCCAGCAACGCACGGGCGAGCGCGGCCCGTTGCAGCTCGCCGCCGGACAGCCGGTCGGGCCGCCGCCGCTGCGTCGCCTCGTCCAGGCCCACCCGTGCCAGCAGCGCCCGTGCCTCCTCCCGGGCCGCGTCCGGTGCCAGGCCCCGCAGGCGCACCGCGCCGCGGGCCGTCTGCGCCAGCACCGTACGGTGCTCGTCGAACGCGGCCCGTGCGTCCTGGAAGACGTACTGCACGGCCGCGAGCTGCGCCGGCGTACGGGCGCGCACCCCGCGCGGCAGCGGCGCGCCGTCCACCGCGACCTCGCCGTCCCAGTCGCGGTGCAGCCCCGCCGCGCACCGGCCCAGCGTGGTCTTGCCGCTCCCGGACCGTCCGACGAGCGCCAGACACGTCCCGGGTGCCACGGTCAGATCGACGTCCCGTACGGCCGTGACCTTCCCGCCCGGCCGGTCGCGGTCGCGGTAACGGGCGGCGGTGACCAGGATGCGGAGGGCAGGGGGAGTGGCGTCGTCCTCCGGGATTTCCGGGGCCCCGCCCGTCCCGAGCGCGGGAGGCGCGGGCAGCACATGCTCCGCCGGCCCCGAGCCGGCCACCCGCCCCTCGCGCAACACCACCACCTCGTCGGCCAGCCGGCGGACGACGTCCAGGTCGTGGCTGAGCAGGACCAGGGCGATGCCGCGCTCCACGACCCGGGCGAGTCCGGCGACGATCCGGTCCTTGGTCAGCGCGTCCTGACCGGTCGTCGGCTCGTCCGCGACGATCACCCGGGCGCCCAGCAGCAGTGCCTGCGCCAGTACGACCCGCTGCTGCTGGCCGCCGGAGAGCTGGTGCGGGAGGCGGCGCAGCAGCGCCTCGCCCTCCGCGCCGTCCGGGAGCTGCGCCAGCGCCAGCGCCTCCCGTACCCGGGCACGGACGGCCCTGCGGCGGGCGCGGCGGGGGAGACCGGAGAGGCCGGCGCGGGCGATGTCGGCGAGCAGGGCGCCGACCCGCCGCGCCGGGTTGAGGGCGGCGGCCGGGTGCTGCGGGACGTACCCGACCGGGCCGCCGTCCGCGATCCGCACCCGCCCCCCGACGACGGCACCGGGCGGGTGCTCGCCCAGCAGCGCCAGGCCGGTGGTCGTCTTGCCGCTGCCGGACGCGCCGACCAGTGCCGTGACGCGCCCGGGGCGGGCGGTCAGCGAGACACCGTCGAGCAGCGTCCGCCCGTCCACCGTGATCCGCAGGTCCTCGACGGACGCGGCCCAGGGCCCGTTCACCGGCCGGCTCCCTTCCTCGTACGGTTCCTCACGCGCCGCCCCAGCCCCGCGTCCCCCAGCAGATTGACGCCCGTGGTCAGGCCGACGATCAGCAGCGCGGGGACGACCACCGCCCAGGGCTGGACGAAGAGGCCGGTGCGGTTGCGGTCGACCATCACGGCCCAGTCCGCCGCGTCGGGCGCGGTGCCGACGCCCAGGAACGCGGCGGTCGCCACCAGGTAGAGCACCCCCGTCATCCGCACGCCCGCGTCGGCGGCGACGGTCCGTAGACAGCGGCGGGCCACATAGCCGGCCGCGATCCGCCAGTCGCTCTCGCCCTGCGCCCGCAGCGCCTCCACCGCCGGGCGGGACGCCGCCTCCGCCGCCGACGCCCGGACCACACGGGCCGCGTCCGGCACATTGACCAGCGCCACCAGGGCCGCGAGCCCGGCCGGGCCCGGCTCGAACACCGTCGCCACCAGCAGCACCATCAGCAGCGAGGGCACGGCCGCCAGCACATCCAGCGGACGCATCAGCAGTTCCTCCAGCCACACCCGGTGGGTGAGCGCGGCGGCGAACGCGACCGGCAGCGCCAGCGCGTACGCCAGGACCGTCGCGGCGAGCGCGGTCAGCACCACCGCGCGCCCGCCGAGCAGCACCTGCCGCCACACGTCCTGACCGGCGAAGTCGGTCCCCAGCGGATGCCCGGCGCCCGCCGTGAAGGACGCGGCGCGCTCACCCGCGTCGGGCGCCCACAGCGGCCCCAGCAGCGCCAGCGTCAACGGCACACACAGCAGGACCAGCCCCGACGCACTCCGGGCCGACGGCAGGAGCGCCCTCACGCCGCCACCCCCGTCCGGGGCGCCAACCGGTGCGTGACCAGGTCGGCGCCGAGGTTGAGGACGACGGTGACCACGCCGAACACCACCGCGAGGCCCTGGACGACGGGCAGGTCGCGGGCCGACACGGCGTTCAGCAGCACCGTTCCCAGCCCCGGCACCACGAACAGCGCCTCGACGACGATCACCCCGCCGAGCAGCCAGTCCACGGTCCGCGCGAGTTGCTGGACGGCCGGCGCCACGGCGTTCGGCAGGGCGTGCGCCCAGCGGACGCGCGCCGGGGAGAGGCCGCAGCGGCGGGCGTGGGCGACGTACGGGGAGGCCAGCGCGTCGAGCATGCCGGCCCGCACCAGCCGGCTGAGCGAACACACCGGCCGCGCCAGCAGCACCGTCACCGGCAGCACCAGCGCCGCCGGATGCGCCAGCAGCCCGTCCCCGTACCCGACGGCCGTCGGCGGCAGCCACCCCAGCCGCAGCGCGAACACGAACACCAGCAGCACCCCGAGCGCGAACTCCGGTACCGCGTGCACCCCCAGCGTCACCCCGCTGATCAACCGGTCCGCGAGCCCGCCCTCCCGGCGCGCCGCCAGCATCCCCAGCCCGACGGACAGCGGCACCAGCAGCACCACGGTCACCACCGCAAGCACCAGCGTCGGCCCCAGCCCGTCCGCCAGATAGCCCGCCACCGGACGGCCGGTGACCAGCGACGTCCCCAGGTCGCCGTGCAACAGTCCGCCCGCCCACCGCGCCAGCCGCGCGTACGCGGGCAGGTTCAGCCCCATCGCCTCCCGGATGGCCGCGATCCGCGCCGGGTCCGGCTGGTCACCGGCCAGCGCCACCGCCGCGTCCCCCGGCAGCGCCTCCGTCAACGCGAACACCAGCACCACCACGGCCGCCGTCTGCCCCGCCCCCAGCAGCAACCGCCGCACCACGAACACACGCAGACCGCTCACGCCAGCCAGACCTTGTCGAACCGGGCCCAGTCCAGCGAGTTGGCAGGCGCGTCACCCGACACGCCCCGCACATGCGGCGCGGTGCCGACGATCCAGTCCGCGAACCCCCACACCAGGAACCCGCCCTCGGCGTGCAGCCTGCGCTGCATCCGCCCGTAGAGCGCGGCGCGCGCGGCACGGCCGGCGGTGGACTGGGCCTGCCGGTACAGCGCGTCGAAGTCCGCGTGCCGCCAGGCGGTGGCATTGGTGGGGGAGCCGGACAGCAGCCGCTGGGAGAGGTGCGTCTCGATCGGCATGGCCCCGGAACGGTACGAGCACAGGGTGCCGGAGCGGAGGATGCCGGCCCAGTAGCTGTCCTTGTCGCGGCGGCGCACGGTGACCGTCACGCCCGCCTCGGCGGCCTGGTCCCGGAGGATTCCGGCGGCCTCGGGGAACCCGGTCGCCACCTCGGCGGTGTCGAGGGTGACCCTCAGCCCCTCCGCACCGGCCTTCTTGAGCAGATACCGGGCACGGTCGAGGTCACGGGTGCGCTGCGGGAGATCGTCGGCGTAGTAGGCGTAGCCCTTGCCGAACAGATCGTTGCCGATCTCCCCGGCGCCCGACAGCGCGCCCCGCACCAGCTCCTGGCGGTCGGCGAGGAGGAAGAACGCCTCCCGCACCCGCCGGTCGTCGAACGGCGGCCGGTCGGTCTTCATCGCGAACGCCTGCATCGCGCTGTTCCGCAGTCGCACGATCGTGACGCGGCCCTGCCCCTCGTGGGCGCGGGCGGTGGCCGGGCTCAGCTCGTGCGCGTACTCGACCTGCCCGCCCAGCAGGGCGTTGACCCGGGCGGACTCCTCGCCCGCGGCGACGAACTCCAGCTCGTCCAGGTACGGGGCACCGTCCCAGTGGTCGTCGAAGCGCTTGAGCACCGTGGACCGGCCGGGCGCGAAGGAGACGAAACGGAACGGCCCCGAGCCGACCGGCCGCGCGAAGTCCTTGGTGCCCTCGGGGACGATGTACGCGCCGAACGCGGCCAGCAGGTCGGGGAATTCGGCCGTCGGGCGCTTGAGCCGGAACTCGATCGCGCGCGGTCCCGTGGCGCGGCTCGCGGCGAGGTCCAGTGGCTCCAGGTCGGCCCCGGCGCGGAACGCCCGGCCGGGGTCGGTGATCCGGCGGTAGCTGAACAGCACATCGTCGGCGGTCACCGGCCGGCCGTCGTGGAAAGCGGCCTCGCGCAGCGTCACCCGCCAGCGGTCCAGCGTCCGGTTCGGCTCCCAGGACGCGGCGAGGCGGGGACGGGGCGACAGGTCGGCGCCGAAGTCCGCGAGCTTGTCGTGGAGGGCCTTGGCGCGGGCGACATCGGAGAAGAGGTTGGCGTGGTGCGGGTCGAGGGTCTCGTTGACCCCGGCGGTCGCGAACGCGGCCCGCAACCGGCCGCCGCGCCGGGGCTTTCCGCCCCCGCCCGACGCCCGCGGGCCGCCGCTGCCGCATCCGGAGAGCGCCCTGCGGCCGCGGCCCCGGAGGCGACGGCCAGGAAAGCGCGGCGGTGCAGGCCCCCAGGGCGCGGGGCCGGGCCGGGTATGGGGGGACGGGAGGGCGGCATGAGGGCTCCTTGACGCGTGAGAAGGGCGAGGGGAAGAGGCGGTCCCACCGGGCCGGGCCGGGCGGCCCCGGTCCGTTCAGGGCAGCGGCGTTCCGCCGGACGGCGCGCTCAGGGCGCCGACGTGAGCCGGGCGACGACATGCAGCCGGTCGGCGTCGGTGCGGTCGCCCGGCAGATCGCCCTCCCGCCAGCGCGGCTCGCTGCGCGGCCCCGGCCCGTCGTACAGCGCGAGGACGGTGAAGCCGTGCGCCGCCAGGAAACGGCGCAGCTCCAACGGGAGCAGCAGCCGCCAGGCGGAACGCTGGACGACCGGGGGCGCGCCGTCGGTGCTCCACTCCCGGTGGCGGCGCAGCAGTTGCGCGGTGCGGTCGACCCGCAGCGTCGTCCGGGAGCGGT
The DNA here is from genome assembly GCF_059553635.1 of Candidatus Streptomyces philanthi. NCBI lineage: Bacteria > Bacillati > Actinomycetota > Actinomycetes > Kitasatosporales > Streptomycetaceae > Streptomyces > Candidatus Streptomyces philanthi. The sequence continues at coordinate 11,001 of NZ_JCANQV010000058.1, read as the reverse complement.
GGACCGTGCCGTTCCACGTGAAGGAGTGCTCCGCCGGCGCGTCCAGCAGATCCGTACGGCCCAGGAAGTAGGCGCCGTTGCGCATCTCGGCGACCAGCAGGCCGCCCGGTTCCAGGGCCCGGCGGCAGGAGTCCAGCAGGCCGTCCAACTCGTCATTGGTGTGGCAGTACAGCAGCGCGCTGTCCAGACAGACCACGGCGTCGAAGGCGCGGCCGCCCACATCGAAACGGCGCAGGTCGGCACGGGTGTACGCGGGGCCGGGGTGGTGCGCGCGGGCGTACGCCAGCATCGCCTCCGACAGGTCGGCGCCGACCACCCGGCGGCCCGCCGCCTGAAGGTACGCGGCGTCCCGGCCGGTGCCGCAGCCCAGGTCCAGCACGCGCGGGCCGGCGCCGTGGCGGCGCAGGGTGTCCTCCGCCCAGCGGGCGGCCAGGCGCTCCGGGTCGGGGAAACGGGCCTCGTACAGCGCCGGGTTGTCCGTCAGCAGATTGCCGGCCGCGGCGGTGGGATCGTCGGTCATCTCGGTACTTCCTCAGCAGGTCTTCTCCGCGCGGGCGCGCCGGGGAGGGGAATCGGGGGTGCTCGGGCCGGCGGGCTCCTCGGGCAGGACGCGCAGCCGCCGCAGCAGGGCGACACCGGCCGCCGGGACGAGGCCGAACAGCACGCAGCAGGCCCACGGCAGCCAGGGCGCGCCCCGGGCGGCGCCGGTGTCCATGGCCCAGCCGACGACGGTGTTGCCGGCCGCCGCGGCGAGGCCCGAGACGACGTAGAACACGCCGAAGTAGGTGCCGGTCAGCTCGCTCCTCCCGAACTCGGGGATCAGCTCCATGACGAACGGCTGGGCCACCATCACGCCCAGGTGGAGCAGCAGGGAACCGGCCAGCACCGGCAGCAGTGCCACGGCGGCCCGCCCGGGAGTGTCCGGGTGCCCGGCGCCGGACACCGCCATCGGCGGGACGAACGCCAGCCCCGTCAGCGCCATCCCGGCGGCGATCCAGCGGCCGCGGGGGCCGCGGGCGGCGAGACGGCGGGTGAGCCGCATCTGGAGGGCGAGGTTGGCCAGCGTCCCGGTCAGCAGGACCAGGCCCGCCGCGCCCGCCCAGCCGGTCGCCCGGCGCGCCCCGTCGGGCAGCAGCAGGTACAGCTGGTTCTGCAGCGTGAACATGCCCACCATGGCGAGGGCGAACGCCAGGAAGGCGCGGTTGCCGAGCACTTCGCGCCAGTCGCCGAGCACCGGGCCGGACGCGGGCGGCACCGGCCGGTCCGGGAGGACCAGGGCCTGCGCGACGGTCAGCACCGCGAACACCCCGGCCGCGGCGAGCGCCGCGAGCCGGAAGTCGGCCAGCAGCAGCACACCGCCGAGCAGCGGCCCGACCAGCGCGCCGGTCGTCCCGAAGACGTTGAACAGGGCGAACGCCTCCGCCGTGCGTCCCTGCGCCTCCTGCGCCAGGTACGTCCGTACGGCCGGGTTGAACAGGGCGCCCGCGAGGCCGCTGAGCGCCGAGGCGGCGAGCAGTACCGCGAGCCCGTCGCCGAGGGCGAACAGGGCGAAGCCCGCCGTGCGCAGCCCGCACCCGGCGATGATCACGCGGCGGGCGCCGAGCCGGTCGGCCGCCGACCCACCGATCAGGAACAGGCCCTGCTGGCTGAGATTGCGCACCCCCAGCACCACACCGACGACGGCCGCGGACATCCCCAGGTCGTCCGCCAGATGCGTGGCCAGGTAGGGGACGAGGAGGTAGAAGCCGGTGTTGACGCCGAACTGGTTGACCAGCAGCAGGCGTATCGCGGGCGGGAACGCGCGTATCTCATGCCAGGTCCGCACGGCCGGGCCTCCCCCGGGACGGGGCCGCCGCGCGACGGCGGCCTGCGGGAGGGACGCGGCCGGGGCCCGGCGCCGGGGCGCGCGGGCACACGCCCAGACCGATGCGGTCGCTGACCCGGACGGTGCCGTCGGTGCCGCCGATGCCCGTCCACGGGTCGCGGGCCAGCAGCAGATGCCCGTCCAGATCGACCCAGCGGGCCCGGTGGACGAGATGCACGGCCGGGGCGATGCCGAGGGTGCTGGCCGTCAGACAGCCCAGCATCAGCTCCGTGCCGCTGCCGGCCAGCAACTCCGCTATCCGCAGCGCCGCGTGCACACCACCGCACTTGGCCAGCTTCACATTGACGCCCTGGACCCGGCCCGCCAGCCGCCGGGCGTCCTCGTACGACACGGCGTCCTCGTCGGCGATCACCGGCAGCGGGGAGCGGGCCGCCAGCGCGGCCAGCGCCTCCGGGTCGCCCGGGGCCAGGGGCTGTTCGACGGCCTCCACGCCCAGTTCGGCGTAGCGCGGCAGCAGCGCCTCGGCCTGGGAGGTGCTCCAGGCGCCGTTGGGGTCGAGCAGCAGCCGGGCCTGCGGGGCGTGCGCGCGGACGGCGCGGACCCGCGCCAGGTCGTCCTCGGGGTCGGTGGCACCCGCCTTGATCTTGAGGAGGGTGAAGCCGCAGGTGGTGAGCCGGGCGGCGAGCGCCGCGGCACGTTCGGTGCTGGTGATGCCGATGGTGCGGGCGGTGGCGGCGGCGGGCGGCTCCGGCGCGCCCAGCAGCTGATGGACGGACGCGCCCGCCCGCTTGCCGACCAGATCGAGCAGCGCCGACTCGACGGCGGTGGTCACGGCGGGCGGCCCGCCCGGCTCCGGCAGCTCCCCGGCGCGCACCGCGGCCAGCGCGGTCTCCGGGGTGCCGCACCGCTCGACGGCGGTGGCCGCGTCCCGCAGCAGCCGGACCAGCGATGCGGTGTCCAGCCCGAAGTAGGCGCTGGCCACCGCCTCGCCGTGGCCGCGCAGACCGCCCCGTTCGACGGTCAGCCAGACCGCGTCCCGGGCCGCCATGGTGGAACGGGAGATGCGCAGCGGCTCCGCGAGGTCGAGGCGGGTGGTGCGCACGGTGGTCTTCACGCGGGGGCCTCCTGCGGGGGCGGGGGCGGCACCGGGGCCGCCGGACGGCACGGGTCGACGACGGTGGTGCAGCGCGTCCAGCCGGTCGCCTCCGCGGCCTGCGGATGCCGGATCTCGGCGGGACGGGTGCGGGCCGCCGCGCAGTCCACACCGTGCGCGGTGGTGAAGTCGTCGTCGTAGACGGTGGACAGATAGCGGTGCGGGCCGTCGGGGAAGACGGTGGCGACCACCGCGTCCGGATGCTCGCGCGCCGCCCAGGCCGCGACCAGCGCCGCGGCGCCGGTGCTCCAGCCGCCGCTGACGAAGCTCGTACGGGCCAGCCGGCGGCAGGCGTCGGCGGACTCGGCCGGGCCCACCCAGTGGACCTCGTCGAACGCCTCGTAGGCGACATTGCGCGGATGGATGCTGCTGCCCAGACCGCGCATCAGCCGCGGCCTGGCCGGCTGCCCGAAGATCGTCGAGCCGGTGGCGTCCACCCCGATCAGCCGCAGCCCCGGACGGCGGCGGCGCAGCGGCCCGGCCAGGCCCGCGCTGTGCCCGCCCGTGCCGACACTGCACACCAGGATGTCCAGCTGCGGCAGGTCCGCGGCGATCTCGGCGGCGAGGGAGGCGTAACCGGCGGTGTTGTCGGGGTTGTTGTACTGGTCGGGCCAGTACGCGCCGGGCAGCGCTTCCCGCAGGGACCGCAGCCGTTCCAGACGCGCCGCCTGCCAGCCGCCGCGCTCCGCCGGCCGGTCGACGAGGTCGAGCCGGGCGCCGTACGCGCGCAGCAACCGCCGCATCGACGGCTCCAGTTCGGTGTCGCAGACCAGGACGACGGGATGGCCCAGCGCCTGCCCGGCGAAGGCCAGCCCGATGCCGAGCGTGCCCGACGTGGACTCCACCACCGGGGCGCCCGGCCGCAGTTCGCCCCGCTCCCGCGCGCCGAGCAGCATCGACACCGCCGCCCTGGCCTTCATCCCGCCGACGCCGTGCCCTTCGAGCTTCGCCCAGAAACCGGGGTGCGGGCCGGGCAGATCGGCGCCGATCCGCGCCAGCGGGGTCCGGCCGAGCAGCCCCAGCAGATGCGGGTCGCCACCGGGGGCGGTACGGGGACAGGGGTCGGTCGCCGTCCTCACCGGGCACCTCCGTCCGCGTCGTCCGTATAGCGGTGGACGGTGCCGGGGCCGCCGTCGAGCCAGAAGAACGGGTACGGCTCCGCGCACACCGCCCGCACCCCCGCGCCGAGGAAGCGCGGCAGCACCGCGCTGCCGGTCTGCGCGAACATCACCAGCGGCACCCCGCGGGCCGCCGCCCGCTCCCGCAGCGGCCCGAACGACCCGTTGCCCAGCGTCATCCCGGACGCCAGGACCGCGTCGCAGCCGTCGAGCGCCGCCAGCGCGTCGGTGACGACCGGCTCGCCCCACTCCGTCCGCCCGCCCTTGAGATCGCACGGCACATACGCCAGACCGCGCGCCCGCAGCGCCTCCAGCAGCGAGTTGACGACACCGACCACCAGCACCCGGCCCCCGGCGGGGACGACGGGCGGGGCCAGCAGGGCGGTCACGGCGCCCGCCCGCGCCCGGGACTTCTCCAGCGACGTCCCGGCGGGCAGCGCGAACGGCCGCGCGCCCTGGGCGGGGGTGTGCGGCGCGACATGCATCAGATACGCGTCCAGGGCGGCGATCCGCACCTCCCGCAGCGGATGGCCCAGGAGCGAGGCCACGTCCGCGCCCACCGCGTCCGCCACCGCGTCGGGCGGCAGGGCCCCCGGCTCGGTGGAGCAGGAACCGACCGCCGCGCCCAGCCGCAGGCTGAGCACCTCGTTGCGGTAGCCGCCGTGGCGGCCGTGGTGACGGACCGCCTGGACGGTGGCGAACGCCGTGGAGACCCGCAGCGCGCGCGGGTCCGGCCCGAACTCGGTGTCCAGGACGGCCTGCCGGAGGGCGTCCAGGTCCGACCAGCCGGTGAGCGGGGCGAGGGTGGTGTCGCGCGCGTCGGCCTCCTGTCGCGGCAGGGTGCTCATCGGCCGGCCACCACCCGCGGGCGCACCGTCGCCAGCAGGGACTCGACGCGGGCGCGGGCGTCGCCGGGCCCGCTGCCCGCGGCCATCACATGCCCCAGATAGCCGTTGTTGTCGGCCGCCGCCCGCACCTGCCTGCCGGGAGCGGCCAGTTGCACCTCCAGCACGCCGGGCGCCGACTCCAGGGCGGCGGCCGGATCGGGCCCGCCGTCCCCGTCGTACCCGTCCAGGACGCCCTCCGCGCCCGGTACGAGGAAGCCGACCGCGGCGCTGGGTACGGCCGTCGACCGGGGCGTGAGGTCGGGCTCCCGGCCCAGCGCGAGGTCCGCGCACACGGCCGCGAGATCGATGCCGGTGACATGCCGGACGAGTTCGGTGATGCGGTTGCCGGCCGGGCGCGGGTTGACCTCGACCACCCGCGGGCCGGCGGCGGTGAGCTTGATCTCGGTGTGCGCGACGACCTGGTCCAGGCCGAGCGCGTCCAGCGCGGCGAGCGCGGTCGCGGTGGCCGCCTCCGCCTCCCCGTCGTCCAGCGCGGCGGGGAACATATGGCCGGTCTCGATGAAACCGGGCGCCCCGCCCACGCTCTTGTCGGTCACCCCGATCACCCGCGCCCTGCCGCCGTACGACGCGGTCTCCACACTGACCTCGGGCCCCTCCAGCAACTCCTCCAGCAGTACGGCGGGGGAGCGGCGCTGCCCTCGGGCATTGACCGGGAAGGCGTCCAGCGCGCGGTGCGCCGCGGCCAGTTCCTTCTCGTCGTCGATCCTGCGGACGAACATGCCCGCACACAGGTCGACCGGCTTGAACACCAGCGGGAAGCCGATCTCGCGGGCGGCGGCCGCGGCGGCGGGGAAGCCCTCGCACACCGCGAAGCGGGGGCCCGGAACCCCGGCCGCCGCCAGGACGCGCCGGGTCTCGTCCTTGCGGCAGGCGGCGGTGACCGCGCGGGCGGTGGGGCCGGGCAGCCCCAGGTGCCCGGCGAGACGGGCGACCGTCGGGAGGTAGTAGTCGCAGGAGCTGAGGACGCCGTCGAAGCGCAGCGCCGTGTGCAGGTGCGCGACCCTCGGCAGCAGTGTGGCCGGGTCGTTGGTGTCGGCGGTGACGATGTTCCGCGCGCCGAGCAGCGGATGGGCCGTCCCCTCGGGGGCGGACCGCAGGTAGTGGTGCAGATCGCGGGTGAGGAACGTGAACGTGTGCCCGGCCTCCGCGATCGCGCGCGGCAGCAGTCGGCTCATCGCACCGACCCAGCTCTCGACCATCAACAGGTGCCCCATGACTCCTCATCACGCCTTGTGCTGAGGGATCCGGGCGGCCGGGGAGGGCCCCGGGGCCGCGGATCCGCATTGACCGAGCGGACACGATATCGATAATCATTTTCATTGTCATGTCCGGCCTTGCCTCCCGATGGAGCGCGTCATGCCCACCCGGTACCCCCGCCCCTCTCGTCACCCCGGAACCACACACCGTCGCGGCCGCCCCCGCACCGCTCTTGCGGCGGCCGCTGCCCTCACCCTCGGCACCGCCGCCCCGGCCCACGCGATGCCCACCACGCCCGCCCGCCCGACGCCCCGCATCGCCTTCGGCGCCTGCCCCGACTCCGTGCCGCGCCCCGTACCGCCCGCCCGCGTCGACTGCGGCACCCTCGCGGTCCCGCTCGACCACCGGCGGCCCGACGGCCCGCACATACGCCTCGCCGTCTCCCGTGTCCGGGCCACCGGCACCCCGGCCGAACACCGCGGCATCCTCGTCGTCAACCCCGGCGGGCCCGGCGGCTCCGGCCTCCCGTACGCCGTCACCAAGCGCGCCAAACTCCCCACCGCCGTCCAACGCGCCTACGACGTCATCGGATTCGACCCGCGCGGCACCGGCCGCAGCGCCCCCGCCGACTGCGGCCCCATGGGCGGCCTCTTCGCGCGCCCGGGCCCCGACCCCGTCCCCCGAGGCCCCCGCGCCGAACGCGACCGGCTGCACCGGCTCGCCCGCCTCGCCGCCGACTGCGCCACACGCCTCGGCGCCGCCCTGCCGCTCTTCTCCACCGAGCAGACCGCGCACGACATGGACGATCTGCGCGCCGCCCTCGGCGCACCCCGCCTCGGCTTCCTCGGCGTCAGCTACGGCAGCTACCTCGGCGCCGCCTATACCGCCGCCCACCCCCACCGCACCGGCCGGATGGTCCTCGACAGCGTCGTCGGCCCCTGGGACTGGTACGACTTCGACCTCCGCCAGGCCCGCGCCCTGCTGCGCCAGCGCGACACCTTCTTCTCCTGGCTCGCCCGCGACCCCGCCCGCCACGGACTCGGCCGCACCCCGCGGGCCGTCCGCGCCTCCTACACCCGCGTCCGCGACGGACTCGCCGCCCGGCCCGTCGACGGCTTCGGCCCCGCCGAGTTCGACCGCGCCGTCTACCGCGCGCTCGGCCGCACCGAACGCTGGGCCGGCCTCGCCGACGGCCTCCGCCGCTACCTCACCGACGGGACGGTCACCGGCCTGCGCCCCGCCGACGACTTCACCGGGCCCGCCTCCCGCACGTACGAGGCGGCCAATCGGGTCGTCAAATGCGCCGACGGACCGGGTCCCGACACCCGGCAGGTCCTCGCCGGCGTCCGCGCCCTGCGCCGCCTCGACCCGCTGCCCGTCCTCACCGGACTGGAGGCCGACACCTGCGCCTACTGGCACCACCGCCCCGCCCGGCGCACCCCGCTCGGCAGCCCCCAGGCACCCCCGGTGCTGCTGGTCGCCTCCGCGCACGATCCCGTCACCCCGCTCGACGGGGCCCGCGCCCTGCGCCGCACCCTGCCCGGCTCCCGGCTGATCACCCTGGACGACGACCACTCGCACGGCGTCTTCGCCAGCCGCGGCAACACCTGCGTGGACGCCACCGTCGCCGCCTACCTGCTCGACGGGACGATGCCCCGGGCCGACCGGCACTGCACGGGACCGGGCCTGCCGTAACGGGGGAGGAGCGGCGGTGGGCGGCCCGTTTCCGTGCCCCGCCGCCGCGTCCCCTTCCCGTCCGGAGCGGGTGGTGCGCGGCGCCGTACCCTGGACGGGTGAGCACCACCCCCGCATCCGGTTCCGACCGGCCCGCCCCCGAGGACGGACCGGACACCCCGCAGAAGCCGCGTCCCACGGCGGCAGACCCTCGTGCCGCAGCGCTGATCTTCGACGATCCGCTGAACCAGCAGTCCCGGGACGACACCGACCAGGGCTGGGGCGAACGCCCGGCGGCCGGTGGCAGCGCCGCCGATCTCGCCCGCTTCCTCGACGAAAAGCCGCCCCACCACCTCTGACCGAGGCGATGGGGCGGCGTACGGCGTGACGCGGCTCCCTGACGTCCGCGTCGTCCGTTACTTCTGCGTCTTCTGCGCGATCACCGTCGCGGCCGCCGGGACGGCTCCATCGCGCTGCGCGAGCAGCGCGTCCCGGATCTCCGTCAGCAGCTCGATCTCGCTCGGGCCCTCCGGGGTGTCGTCCGCCGGCTTCTTGGCCTCCTGGCGCTGCTTCCACTTGTTCATCGGAAGGATCATGAGGAAGTAGACGACCCCAGCGGTGATCAGGAACGTCAGGGCGGCGCTCAGCACCGAGCCCCACAGGATGTAGATCCCGTCCGTGTACTCGCCCGTCTTCCCGTTCACGGGGCAGGTGGTGAGGCAGGTCCGGTAATGGTCGAGGTTCTGCGACCCGAACGCACCCACGATCGGGTTGATGACGCCCTTCACCACCGCGTTCACGATGTTGGTGAACGCCGCACCGACGACCACCGCGACCGCGAGTTCGATGACGTTGCCGCGCATCAGGAATTCCTTGAATCCCTCCAGGACGCCCTTGTGCTCGCTCACCAGTCAGCCTCTTTCCGTGTGGGGTGGGGACGGTGCCCCGGGGACGGGCACCGCAACTTACGGCAGGGCGGGGCAGAGATGTCCAGTGACACCACACGAACCGGCGACCGACCAGAGCGTCAGTGCGGGCCGCGGGGGCGGTGCCGGTACCGGGGGCGCGCCCGGGGCACGCGGGGACCCCGCCGCTCGCAGAAGTCTCGCCTACCGGACGGCGATATTCCACTTTTCCGTACGACATGACCTACCGCCCTCCGGCCGAGGCGGGGGCGGAACAACCGACGGTGGTCCCGGCACCCGCTGGAGCCAGCGACACCCCTGTGACCAGCGCGGCGGCCGCCATCGCGACCCCCGCCGCAAGCGCCCGCCCGCGTAACGACCGCCACCGGCGCCGCCGTACGCCGCCGATCCGCAGCGGCGCGAAGTGCGGCACCTCACACGACGGAGGAAGCGGAAGAAGGGGAAGCGGATCGGGGACCAGGGGAGTCCCGGGCCCGCCCCGCGAAGGGGGCGGCGGGAGCGGATCGGACGGGCTGACGAACACGGTGATCACCGCCTGCGGTGGAGGGAGAAGAACCCGGCGCTCCCCACCGTGCCCGAACTCACCGCATCCCGCTCGGCCCTGTGGACAACCCCGCGCCTGTGGACAACTCCCTCACCCACAAGGGGGACGGAGCCCACGGACGAAGGCCCCTCCCCTAGCCCACGGACGAAAGCCCTTACCCGGAGGCCCCGCCCGCCCCTACGGCAGCTCGATCCCCAACTCCCACCCGTCATGGGCGTGCGTGCACAGGCAGGAGCGCGACGCGGTGGCGGGCAGCGCGGCAACGGTGTCGAACAGCACCTCGCGCAGCCGGTCCACGTTCTGGCCGAAGACCTTGAGCACCTCCTCGTGGGAGACGCCGTCGCCGGTCTCGGTGCCCGCGTCCAGGTCCGTGACCAGCGCCAGTGACGTGTAGCACAGGCCCAGTTCACGGGCGAGGACCGCCTCGGGGTGCCCGGTCATGCCGACCACCGACCAGCCCTGGGCGGCGTGCCAGCGCGACTCCGCGCGGGTCGAGAAGCGGGGGCCCTCGATGACGACGAGCGTCCCGCCGTCGACCGCCTCCCACCCCCGGCCCCGGGCCGCCGCCAGTGCCACCGCGCGTCCGGCGGGGCAGTAGGGGTCGGCGAAGGTGAGGTGGACGACGCGGGGGACGCTGCCGTCGGGCAGCGGCTCGCCGTCGAAGTAGGTCTGCGTACGGGACTTGGTGCGGTCGACGAGCTGGTCCGGGACGAGCAGCGTGCCGGGACCGTACTCGGGGCGCAGCCCGCCCACCGCGCACGGGCCGAGCACCTGGCGTACGCCCATGGAGCGCAGCGCCCACAGGTTGGCGCGGTAGTTGATGCGGTGCGGCGGGAGGTGGTGGTCGCGGCCGTGGCGGGGCAGGAAGGCGACCCGGCGGCCCCCGATCTCCCCGAGGAACAGTGAGTCGCTGGGGCGACCGTAGGGGGTGTCCACCGTGACCTCGGTCACGTCGTCGAGGAACGAGTAGAACCCCGAGCCGCCGATCACACCGATCTCCGCGTCAGCCATGCCGATCACACTATCGGGGCGGGAGGTGCCGGTGGGAGGGGGTGGACGAAAGACGCGGGCCCCGCCGTCGGTGACGGCGGGGCCCGGAAGCGGGAGATGTCAGGCGGCGGAGCTGCTGCCCGAGGAGGCGCTGGTCGACGAGGACGAAGCGGCCTTCGTGTCGGAGGACGACGACCCGGACGACGAGGAGTCCGCGGAGGAGGACGAAGAAGAGCTCGACGAGGAGGACTTCGCGGGGCTGCTGCTGGACGACGAGCCGCGGCTGTCGTTGCGGTAGAAGCCGGAGCCCTTGAAGACGATGCCGACCGCGGAGAACACCTTCTTGAGGCGTCCGTCGCAGCTGGGGCACTCGGTGAGCGCGTCGTCGGTGAACTTCTGCACGGCCTCAAGGCCCTCGCCGCACGCGGTGCACTGGTACTGGTAGGTCGGCACTTGACTTCCTCCTGGCACTCTCACTCGATGAGTGCTAACGACGATCCATAGTGCAGTATTCCGGCCCGTCAGTCCACTGCGGCCGTCACACGGTGACCGACCCCACGCTCCGCCGTACCGCCTCCGCCGGGCCCGTCCAGCCCCTCCGGTACGCCGCTGACCTGCGGTTACGCCAGGGACGACGACTCGGTCCGGTCCGCGGCCGCCGCGCCC
>NZ_JCANQV010000057.1:0-25084 GCF_059553635.1 Candidatus Streptomyces philanthi | reverse complement strand
CACAACAAACCCAACCACACATAACACCCACCACACACCCCAACCCACCCACACCCCCGCTCCCGCTCCTCGCCGGGGCCAGGCGAACCAACCCTCTCCCGCCCCCCTGCGACAGACCTCACAGCAACCAGCACCAGCCCACACCACACCAACCCCCGAAAAACACCAGACCACAACTCACGACACAAACCCACCGACCCGCAGACAAACAATCACCCACACCAGCACAGACCCTTGACGAGATCTCCGGCGTGCTGTGGACGCCGGAGGGCGCCTGCGGTACTCGTCCTCTGATTCTGCTGGGCCACGGCGGCAGGCAGCACAAGACGGCTCCCACTACCGTGTCCCGCGCGCGTCGCTATGCCGCGGAAGGTTTCGCGGTCGTCGCGATCGACGCGCCCAACCACAGCGACCGGCCCCAGGACGAGGAGTTCGGTCGCAGAAGGCCCGCGTCGAGCACCTCTATGCCATCGCCGACGGCGAGGTCGTACCCGAGGAGGGCGAACCCGAAGTCGCCTTCCGCCTCGACGGGTTCGGCCCGCTCAACCTCCAGCCCCACCCCGGCCGGCAGTGGGCCGAACGCGACGGACGGCACAAGGACCCCGACCGCGCGCCCCGGCCCCGCCGACGGGCGACCTCAACGCGCCCGCACGGGGTGAGGCACCTGTTCGCCGCCCACCACCTGGGCCAGGACAAGCTCTACGGCCATATCAAGCCGAAGAAGAACCGGACGAGGTTCCTGGAGTTCTGCCGGTACCTGCGCAGCGTCTACCCGCCCAGGTCCGGATCGCGATCGTGCTCGACAACTTCTCGCCGCACCTGACCACGAAGAAGGACACCCGGATCGGTGACTGGGCAGCGGCCAACAACGTCGAGTTCGCCTGCACGCCGACCAACAGCCCTGGCTGAACCGCATCGAGGCCCAGTTCACCGCCCTGCGCTACTTCGCGCTGGACGGCACCGACCACGCCAGCCACAAAGAGCAGGGCAGCATGATCCGCCGCTACGTCATCTGGCGGAACAAACACGCCGACGATCAACGGCTCCGCGAGGTCGTCGCCAGGGTGAACGTTGCCTGATGCGGCACTAGCGTGCCGTGCTCGCCTGACAGGTCGAGTAGTACCTGCTCGCCGCGCCCGGGTTCGACGTGGAGTTGCGGCGCGAGGTGCTGAACGTGCCCCGCCAGGGCGACCCCCGTTTCCGGTCCACCTGTTCGCGCCGTTCGACCCGCCTTCCGGCCGGCCGACGGTGATCGCCGGCGGCGGGGTGGACACCTGGAAGGCGGACGTGCACAACGCCCTGGTGTCGGTCGCCGCCCGGCTGCGCGTACGGGTCCTGGCGATGGTTCCCGCTACCGCGCCACCTGGTTCGCGCTTCCCCCGGGATCTGGCGCCAAGGCTGCTGGATCACTCTGACCGGCCGCGACTCGGCCGTCATCAGCGAGGTCCGGACGCCACCCTCAACCGAGGCCGAGGGCGTGCCCCGCCGCATCGAGGAGCCGCTCACCCCAGGGTCTCCGCGGGCCGGGACCGCCGTCCTGTCCGGAAGATCGTCGCAGGCATTCGCGAGGGTCGCGGTCCGAGCTATGCGGAAGCCGGTCCTGTGACCCGCCGGGACGGGGAGGCAGGTGCCCGGTTCGCCGCGGAGTCAGGCAGCGCCTTTTCCCGAGGAGGAGGGGGCTGTACCTCGCAGGGCGCGCTGTATCAGACTCTGCCAGCTCTCGGCCAGCGGCTGTCCGGCTTCCGGGGCGGGTGCCGCGGCGGCTTCGTCCATGGACAGGTAGAGCAGGAGCGGCCCTTCCAGTGCCGCTGCGAGCTGGACGGCGAGGGTGTCGGGGTAGGGCGGTGCCGGGCGGATCCGTCCGAGGAGCATGCGGAGGTGGGGGGTGGGTCATGGTGGCGCCGCCTACGGGGACGGGCTTGGTCCGGTCCAGGGAGGCCCGTGTGATGGCGTGGTGGTCCAGGAGGAAGGCGATGCGGGCACGGCCGTAGGCGATCAGCCGCTTCATCGAGGCGATGCGGGAGAAGCCGGCCCGGGAACGGCCCAAGGCCGCTGAGGCAAGGGCAGCCCACGGTGGAAGCAACGCCCGCGGGGAAAGCGCACCCGAAGCCGCCCGTACACCCCATCTCCCCTCACTCGCCTGCAACTTCGCCACAGCAACGCCCAAAACCCTCCCTTTCCACCATGGCATGCTCATGGCACCATGCCTCCCGTTGGTCCAGGCCTCGACTCATCGGCAGTAACCAGGCGCCCGGAGCGCCGGCCGGTCCGGCCTTCCGGGAGCCGCACGGGCGCGGTGCGCAGTGGTGCGTCCCGTCCGTGTGCAGGTGCCCCACACACCTCACGGAAGGCCCAGCCATGCCCCGGAAATCCCTGGTGACCACAGCCGCGGCAGCGGTGGCCGCGGCACTCACGGCCCTCTCCCCCGCGTCCCCGCCGGCCTCCGCCCGTACGCCGGAGCCCCCCGCCGCGTCCGGCGGGCGCACCATGGTCGTCTACCGCGTCCCCGTCCACGAGAGCGCGGACGCGCAGAAGCTGGTCTCGGCCGGATACGACCTGCTGGAGCGCCGCCAGGGCGACGACCTGTTCGTCATGGGCGATCCGGGCACGGCCGGCGGACTGCGCCGGCTCGGCTTCGCGCCCACGGCCGTCGAGACGGCGGAGCAGCCGCTGCCCCGCGCGCCGCGCCCGGCCCGCGCCACCGGCGGCGTCAACGACACCTACTACGGCGGCTACCACACCGTCGACGCGCACTACGCGCACCTCGACCAGGTGGCCGCGCAGCACCCGGACACCGCCGAGGTCGTCACCTACGGGAAGAGCTGGCTCAAGCAGCACGGCCGCGGCGGACGCGACCTGAAGGCGATCTGCCTGACCAAGAGGGAGCAGGGCGACTGCCGGCTCGACCCGAAGGCGCCCAAGCCGCGCTTCTTCCTGATGAGCCAGATCCACGCACGCGAACTCACCACCGGTGAGGTCTCCTGGCGCTGGATCGATGCCCTGACCGAGGAGTACGGCAAGGACCCCGCCGTCACCTCGCTGATGGACTCCACCGAGATGTGGGTCGTCCCGATCACCAACCCGGACGGCGTCGACATCGTCGCCCAGGGCGGCGACCACCCCCTCCTCCAGCGCAAGAACGCCGACGACGCGAACGGCGGCGGGTGCGGCGCGAGCGGCCAGAGCGGCGTGGACCTCAACCGCAACGCGGGCAGCCACTGGGGCGGCCGGGGCACCTCGACCGAGCCGTGCAGCGAGATCTACCTGGGCCCGGCCGCCGACTCCGAACCGGAGAACAGTGCGCTGGAGGACCTGTTCCGCAAGCTGTATCCGGCCGTGCGCACCGGGACCGGCGACGGCGATCCGGCACCGGAGACCGCCAAGGGCATGATGATCAGCCTCCACAGCGACGCGAGCATGATCCTGTTCCCCTGGGAGGACGACCACACCCGTCACACCGGTAACGACGCCGCGCTGCGCGCGCTCGCCGGACGGCTCGGCTCGCTCACCGGCTACCGGTCGGGACAGGCCGGCGAGATCCTCTACGACGCGGCCGGCGGCACCGACGACTGGACGTACGACAAGCTGGGGCTGGCCAGCTTCACCATCGAGATCGGCGACAGCGACGGCCGCGGCTGCTCCGGGTTCACCCCGAAGTACGCCTGCCAGGACAGCTACTTCTGGCCGAAGCTGAAGCCCGCGCTGCTGTACGCGGCGGAGCAGGCGGCGGCGCCGTACAAGACGACGTCCCACGGCGGCTGACCTGGCCTGGGGGCGGCGGCCCGTCACGCGGTGCCGGGTTTTATCCCGGTGCTGGGGCGGGCCCGCCGGCGAGGCCCTCGGTTCGGGGCAGCGTGGTCGGCCCGTGGCCTCCACCCGGCCTGGCCGTCTTCGTTCGCCGGGTGGAGCGAGCGCACATGCCGGTCTCTGCGGCAGGTCCCGGCATGCGGCAGCGGCCCGCCGATGGGCGGGCCGCTGTCTCAACGAGTCGTGGTGCCTTGGCGTGAGGCACTTATGAGGGTCTGTTCTACAGGGCTGCCCCCGTTTCCGGGCATGCCGGAAGGATGTCGTGCATCAGTGCCGCCTCCCGTCCGTCATGCGATCAGGGTGCCGCAGGTACTCCTCGATTTCCCTCACCAGCTGCTTCGCGTTTTTGCTCAGCCCTGGGTTTTTTGCAGCGCTCAAGGCCCGTTGTACGGCCATGAATGTGCGTGATCCAGCGTTCGCTCGACTGGCTCTCCACACAGACAGTGCCGGACTGTTTTCCGGGTCGGAGGGCGCCAGAGACTCAATCAGCGGATTCTCTTGTTCCTGCCTTTCGGCACGGATCATTTCAAGATAATCCTGCGCGTCCTCGTCTCCTCTTTCTGCCGCCCATTGCCACCAGCACCATGCCTCGTCCTCCCGGTTCAGGTATTCCAGGAGTTCGGCGATCCGGCGTGTCTGCCGTGCGGTGATGTCGCGTGTGCACTCGCGTGCCAGCAGGAGCACCAGTTCGCTCTTGGCTTCGGTCCGCTCCCGGCCGTCGGGGCAGGGGGCGAGGGCCGGGGGCCGGCCGGAAAGCCGGCCCCCCTCCGCCTGTGCCGGGTTCCGGGGTGTCCGCGGACTCTTCGAAAGTGCCTGCTCGGAGCGTTCGAGCAGGCACCACGCGGCGAGGAGCCGGATGGCGCCGCTCTGCTCGTGTTCCTTGCCCCAGGCGCTCATGTGGTTCCCTCCTCGCTGGTCTCGTCGACGTACTTCTTCAGGTTCTTGACGGCCATGCGGATGTAGCTCTTCACCGACTCCTCCTTGAGGCGCAGGAGTTTCCCGGCGTCTTCGGGGCTGATGTCCTGGAGAACGCACAGGGTGATGACCTGCCGCTGCCGGTCGGGAAGTTCGGCGACTAGTTCATCGATGCCCTCTTTGATCATTTCGTAGGCGGCGTCGGGGATGCCGATCCGTGATTCCTGCTCGGGCAGGTCCTGCAAGGGTGCGGGGGTGATGCGCTGGTTGCGCCGGAACTGGTCGATCACCGCGTTCCTGACCGCGGTGCGGCCGTAGGCGGCCCTGTTTCCGGGCCGCGCCGCAATCCTTTCCCACGACGTGAACATGCGCAGGTAAGCGACCTGCACAGCGTCTTCCGCGCTGTGCAGGTCGCCCCCTGCTTCGGCCCGGGCCACGCGGGAGAATGCCGCGCTGGTCTCGAGGACGAACGCCTCGAAGTCCGTGCCCCGGTCGGACCCGGTCACGCAGCCTCCCGCATGCCCATCGCCGGCCGGCCCTGCTCCGGATGCTTGCACAACAGCCAGGCAGGCCGCCCTTCCTCGAAGCGGGCGGCGGCCCCGCCCTCCGGCAGCGCCGCCGCCACCGCGATCATCGTCGCGCGCTGCTCGCGCTCCGTACGGGCCTGCAAGTACGCGTCCAGGCACATCTCCAGCGTGCCCTTGGTACGGCGCAACACCCAGTACGCCAGGAGCAGCAGCGGGGCCGAGACCCCGCCCGCTCCCATCCCCTCAAGCCAGGTCACCGGACCGGCCTCCCCTTCATCGACTCGTTGACGAGGGCCCTTACGCCCTCACCCCCTTACACGCGCCGAGAGGCCCGAATCCGGATGCCGCCGGCCAACTTTTTTCCCGCGCATCTCACTTGTCGGGCCAGACCCTCGCTGGCCTGGGGAAACAGCAGTCGCCGTCGCCACGCCCTGCACCCCTGGGCACAACGGCGGCGGAGCGCTACCCGCGCGTCCTTGCCGGAAAACTCCTCCACGCCCGGGACTTCGCCGGCGAAGACGCCCGCCCGGCTGCGATCGCCGTCCGGGACATCCACTGCGGTTGTCACCGGCCACGCAGCGGAGCCTGCGGACGTCCGCCGGCCCCACGCCCACAACGTCCTGCCCTCCTACGTCCAGACGTCCCGTGGCCGTACCGTCATCCAGATCCCGTCCCGTGCCCACAGTACGAAGCGTTCCACCGGCATCACCTCGCATTCCGGCACGGGCCGAAAGCGCAGGCGCTTGAGGAGGACGGCCAGGATGAGCCGGGCCTCGACCGTGGCCAGGGCGGCGCCCTCGCAGCTGCGCGGCCCGATCCCGAAAGGGATGTACGCCAGGCGCGGCCGCTTGGCCGCTTCCTGCGGTGTGAACCGTCCGGGGTCGAACCGTTGCGGGTCGGGCCAGTACTGGGGGTTGAGGTGCACCGCCCAGAACGGGTAGAAGATCGTCGTCGCGGGCGGGATCTCGTACGGGCCCAGGATCAGCTCCTCGGTCGTTTCGCGTGCCCCGTAGGGGCCGGGTGGGAACAGGCGCATCGATTCCTTGAGCACCCTGCCGAGGTAGGTGAGCCGCCGCAGGTCGCCGTAGTCGGGTGCGGCGCGGGTGCCGAGCACCTGGTCCAGTTCGGCGGCGACGCGGTCGGCCGTGCGGGGGTGGCCGGCCAGCAGGTGCAGTGTCCATGCGAGGGTGGCGCCGGTGGTGTGGTGTGCGGCGAGCAGCGTGATCATCACGGTGTCCCGGATCCGTGCGGGGCTCTGCCCGGCCTCGACGAGCGCCCCGATCAGGTCGCTGCGGTCGGCGCGGCCGCTTGAGCGGTGCGCCGCCACGACGCGGTCGACCGTCGCGCGCAGATACGCGAGCGCTTCATCCGCCCGCTGCGCCGAGCGCGGGTCGGCCCGTGGCACCTGGTAGAGCCGCCCGAGGTGCTCGGTGAGCACTTCCTCGAACGCGGCGACGATCCGGTCCGTGCCGGCGTCGGCGCCGCCGAGCGCGAAGGCGCAGATCATGCGGAGTGACAGCGCGGCCAGCTCCTGCTGCAGCTCGATGGGTTCACCGTCGGCCTGCCGGGCCCAGCGGTCCGCGAGCTCCAGCGCCAGCCGGGTCAGGCGCGTGAAGTGCCGCTCGTGGGCCGGGCGCCCGGCGAACACCGAGAGCAGCAGCCGGCGCCAGGGCGTGTGCTCGCCGGCGGGGAGCACTTGCAGGTTGCCCGCCTCGCACAGCGGGTCGAGGAACGCGAACAGCTGGGCGGGCCGCTTGTCGATGTGTGCTGTGGCCTCCAGGAGTACGGGGTCGGCGACCGATACGGCCTCCTGCGCACCCGGCAGCTGGAAGCGTACGACGGGTCCGTAGGTATCGTGCAGGCGCAGTTGGTACCGGTGCAGCCCGCCCGCTGCCGCGATGGCGCTCAGCCCGCCGTCCTCCTGATGCCCGGGGCCGGGGATGCGCATGACGGTACTCCTGTCCGGGGGCTGCTCGCGGGTTTGTCCGGGCCTCTCACCTCGCCCTGCCGCCAGCGGTTCTCTCCGTCGTACCGTGGGCCGGTGGCGAGGTCTGGTGGGGCCGGGGTGTGAGGCGTGGGGGCGGTGGTCTTCTCGGTGTGCTGTAACTGTGGTCGATGCTGCCGCCGGCGGTCCCGCGCACCATGTCGGTCTGGGCGGCACGTGGGCGGCGTGGCCTCGCGGGTGCCCTCACAGGTGACGGTCAAACCGCCGGCGTCTTCCTCGCTCCCGCTCGCGCTGCTGACCAGCGCCGCAATTCGGCCGGACCCGTGCGGGGGAGACGGAACGGGAGAGGCAGAGGGGTTGGGTCGTGGTGTGTCGACCGATCGCCCTGGCACGTCTCCCCGGCGACAGAGGACCTTTGTTTCCTCATTGCTGACCTTCCGGGGCCTTCTTTTCGAAGACGCCAGGGCGCGACAGCGCCTTCGATTGATCGTTTTCCGGCATGCCGATCGGGCTGACAAGCACGAGGGCCGGTCACACCCGCCGGGGAGCTTCGGCCGGCGGTCCGGCACGCCCACTGGCCCCTGACTGGTGCCGGCCTCCAGCGTGGTGCGGCGCCGGGAAGCGTACAGGTCGTTGCCGTAAGGCGCGGGCAGGATTGCCGCCGCTTTCACCGTCCCGACGAGGTGGGAGGGCGAGCCGAGGCTTGCGGTGCGCGGGCCAGCCGTGAACGAAAGGCCGGCCCCATCCAAACGCCCGCCCGTCACCGCCGAGCCCGCCCCGGAGGCGGGCCGCACCTCGTGGCGCCGGATCCCGGACGCCATGCGGCCGGGCCGACCGCAGGGCGCGCCGAGACCACCGCGGCCCAGTCCGCCCCGTAACCGAGCCCGAGGCCGCCACCGCGCAGGTCACCAGCCGCTACGGCACCGCCCGCGCCACGGCCCGGGACCGCATCCGTCCTCCTCCGACCACCCGCTCCGCACGGATTGACCGCAGCGGTGAACTCCTGCTTATTAAAGGCGCGTTGATCCGCCGGGAGGCAGGCCGCCCGCCCGGCGGGCACGATCGGCTTCCCGTCCGGCTGCGGACGTCAGCCACCGGCCTGCGCCGGCAGGCGTTCCTGCGCAGGTCCGGCCTGGAACACACCTTCCGGCGGCCAAGCAGGCCTTGGCTGAACCCGCCCGAAACCCCGCACGCCCCAGGCGGCTGACCGGCGGACCTGGCCGGCCGTCGCGGCCCGCCCCAGCGCCGCCCCACCCGGCCGCAGTTCCCCGCCGCCCTCGGGAGAAGCCGGACAAGCCCGGCCGGCTCGCCCCACCCGGGTCCGCCGAGGTCCAGGGCTCCCCACCCGGACCTGCATTGTCCGGCCCCTGCCCGAAACCAACCGGCCCGGCAGACTCCTGGATCGAAGAACCGCTCCCCCACCACCCGCTATGACGCGGGCAAGACCGTCCGATACCCCGGGACCACCACCGAACCGACCAGGCCGGGCAGACCGCAAAGAACACGGTGGAAGCTGTTCTTGACCTGGTGAAGCCGCCCCCGTATCCGATCCGCTCCTATACTCGGCCCGTGATCCGCTCCGCTGTTCCCACAGACGCACGGGCCATCGGCGACCTGAAGGTCCGCGCATGGCGGGAGGCGTATGCCGGCTTCATGAGCCAAGACCGCCTCCGCAGGCTCGATGCCGTGCGGGATGCCGGCGAGTGGGCCGAGTACCTGGCGGAGCTCCCGGATGAGCACCGTCTGTGGATCGCCCAGGAGGGCGATGCCGTGGCCGGGTTCTGCCGGACGGGCCCGGCCGACCAGGACCAGGATCCGGATCTCGGCCCTCGCGCTGCCGAGGTCTACGGCCTGTACATCGAGCCGGCACGCATCGGCACAGGCTTGGGCAGGCGGCTCTTCGGGCACGCGGTAGACGATCTTGAGCAGCGAGGCTACGGCCCGCTGTGCGTGTACGCGTACGTCCCCAACGCTTTGGCGATACGTTTCTACGAACGAGCCGGTTTCCAGCCCGACGGCACCACTCGCGCAGATGAGGAGGGCGGCGCCGAGCTCCTTGAAGCGCGGCTGGTCAAGCCGAGTTGAACGCGTCAAGGATGCGGCGTCACGGGCAGCAGACCGACGGGCAATCCGTAACAGGGGCTTGCTGAAGTGCTTTGGCCGGGCGTGGCCGAGGTGGTGATTCAGCGTTGCACGGAGCCGGGTGCGTGTCGCCGAGGCCGAGGACTTGGCGGTTGCGGAAGAAGCTGCCCTCACGCAGCGCGGTGATGCTACCGGAGGGAGCCGGAAGCCGGCGTAGCCGGCCGACCGGACCGGCATCTTGATCCAGGACGCACGACGCATGCCGACGAGCCGCCGTGCGTCACGATGACCGGTGTTCGCACAGGCGCTGCAGGACCTCGTCCATGGCCGCGTACATGCTTTGCGCCCTCCGCCTTCGTCCCGGCGCCCTCCGTGCCCTTGCCGGTGGTCGCGCGGGGCCGCAGCCGGTTCGGAACCGGTCGGGCCCGCAACTCCCGCAGGTCGGCGTTGGCAGCAGCGGGCTCCTGGGTGTGCGGCGCAGGAGGCGGCGGCAAGGGAGTCCGTGAGGGACTCGGCCACGGCCCCGAGGGGGAGCTCACGGTGCGCGGCCGGCGCGCCGTGCCAGGTTCCGCAGATCACCGGAACCGGCAGGCGGCGCCCCGGGCCACTCCAGCAGATCTCCGCCAGACGGGCCGCTCCCTCTGGAGGTGGCGGCTGCAGCAGCGGCGCGACGCGGGCTGGGCACAGCCGTCGCCAACCCGTCGGTGGACGACGCAGATACTGCTCCGGCGCGGGCCGGTGGGAAAACCGAGGACTGCGGCGTGCACCAGCGCCGCTTCACGCACGCGACGCCACACCGCGCGGCACGGGTACCGCGCGGCGGCGTGCCGCGTGCTTCGTACTTCACCGCGGGCGGGAGAAGCACAGGGAACCGATTCAGCCGGTCGCACTCCAGAACACCAGGAACGCATCCGCGCCATCGCGGCCATTCGGTGCGCCGAACGGCGGCAATGGCGGCGGCACTGTTCGCCGGGGCAATGCCAGCGGGGTTGGCCACTCCGGCGCATGCGCAGCAGCCGGAGCCACGGACACGGCGCAGACCCTCCGCAACCAAGCCACGGGAAGGGCCGGCCTCCCGCACCATTCACGTGGAAGCCCGGTACACCACGATCTGCGACGGTTGCCGGTGACAGCAGTGGAGTCCGCACCGCTGGGCCGACGGCACCGTGGAGCCGAAGACGGCAATGAACGACTGGACGAAAGAGGTGGTGAATCCGGTCTGCGCATGTTTCCCGCAAGCCACGCAGTTCCAGAGCCTGCGCGTGGCACACGGGAACGACAGCGTGATCCGTCTGCGCACCAGGCGACAGGACTGCGCCCGGACAGCAACGCGGACGGCCTTGTGGGCGAACCCTGCAACGAGCCCCGGTTCCAGCCGACGCTGAACCGTCCGGCCAGCGCGCCGCATCGGGCCCCCGAGCCGTGGCCCGACGCCCCTCCGCCTGCGCCAGCAGGAGACCGGCCCCGGCAGTTTCACCACCGAGCGGCCCCTCGGGCGAGGGGCCGCTCGCTTCTACCTGCCGACGAGGCGTCCGAGCAGCGGGCGGAGGCTGGAAACAGAGCCCCATAGATCACCGCGCCACTCCCCGGCCCTGCTCAGCAGTGGTTGGGCACGCCTCCTGTGTCGTTCCCCTTGAGGAGGCCGGCCCAGATGAACCTGCCGTCCGTCAGCTTCACCCACTTGTGGTTGGTGATCCCGTTGCGGGTGAGCTGCTCGCCTTCGAGCCAGCACGCCGCGGTGAAACGCTGCCCCTTCGCGACGGTCCCCACGGGAGGCGAGGACGTGTTGGCCTGTGCACGGATGTTTCCTCCGACCCAGGCCGTCACACCGGTGTCGGCCCAGGCCGAAGGTGCCGCGGCAGTCGCCAGACCGGCGAACCCCGCAATGGCCAGCAGGCCACCGGCCAGACGGACAGTAACTCGCGTCATGACTACCTCCGAAGTGTGATGGGTCATCTTGCGCACGGTCTCCCTTACAGGCCGTAAGGTCACAGCCTCGGCCTGCCACACCGCCGGCGAGAGACTTCGACGGGCGGCAAGTCTCGGCCGTCCACCTCGTACACGACTGGGAAAGACCGCTGTATGACACCCAGCACCCAGAATTTCCTGACACGTGAACACCCTCGCGGCAGAGACGGCACGTCAGGCTTCGTCCGCCTCCGACAAAGCCTCGCTGACCATACGGGTGGCGAAGTCAGGATCGTCGGTGAGACGGTTGATGTGCTCCGCGAGCAGGAGAGCGGTGGCTTCCAAGGGCGTCATCTCGTCCTTGGTCCAGTAGCCGTACTGTTTGCGCCACAGATTGGGGCTCAGACCGGTACCCGCGGCCACCAGCAGACCGGCCATGGTGGGAACGGCCTGGGGGCAGACACTCCTGGGCATCATGCGCATCGTGGCCACGACATCGGGCACCACGCACTCGATGACATCCTTGCCGTGGTCCTCGTAGGCCTTCCGCAACCACTGCATGAACACGAAAATGAGCGTGCACGCGCCGTCCAGCACCTCATCGACACCATCCCGGTCCAAGGACGCGGCGAACTGCTCGATCAGCGCCTGCTCGTCAGGATCGGTCTCGGACTTGCCGCCGTGGACAGCCTTGAGCCGGGAATCGACCATCATGAGCGCTGCACTCACATCACCAACAGGAGCATGCCGGGGATCACAGGACGACAACACAGGACGCTCCAATCAGCGGCGGACAACACGACGCGCCCGACACTAGACCGCCGACGACCCGAGGACCCCGCGAATCCCGGTGAACAACCCTTTAGGGGCGGCGAGAACGAACCCGCCGCACGAACGCGCCGCCCGGAGCAGCGACCGCCGCTCCAGATTTACGAGCTCTACGGGCGCGAGAGCACCTGCGGGTACCTCGCGCGACGCCAGGAGCCGTTCTGCCCGGACCGACGGAGTCCCGACGGACAAGAACGACAGCGACAGGGCCGGATTCGGGGACGAAGGCCCGGTGGGACGCCGGGGCAGTCCTGCGAATTCCACGGCCGTCCGCCGGAGGCTGCGAGTGGCGCGCAGCACCTCCCCGCGACCTTGACGGATCGTCGCTACTGCCCGCCCGTGCGTGCGGGCGAGCGTCACCCACCACCCGGCACAATGCCCGAAGACCACCGGCTCCCGAACACCCGACCACAGAAGAGACCGACGTGGCAACCGACGCCGAGGAGGCCCGCCCGGCTGGCCCTGCCTCGTCAAGCGCCGCTGAGGCCGCATGCACGGATCCTGCACAGCAGGACCGACCACACGCATGCACTCGGGAAGGCCCCGGCCCTTCCGGAGCCGCGTTACACCGCAGCAAGGGGTGGAAGAAGACCACGTTGCCCCCGGCATCGAGCCAAGGTGCACGACCCCGCGAAGCCGCGCCCATCGCCGCCGCACAGGCTCCGCACCCGGCCCTTTGTGAACAACACCGGATCATAGGGGCATCCCCCCGAGCCACGGGCACCCCGCGCCCCCGGAAAGGGACGCCGGTGCGCAACCCCGCGACGATGCGGCGGGGCCCGCCCGCACGCCGGCAGTGCAGTGTGCCGCCCATGGGTCGCCGAAGCTGCCTCCGCTTCCGAGCGTCAGTGAGGCCAGGACGTCATAAGAACGACAGCCTCGTCCCAGCACTGCGGCCGCGCTCGCCGCGTGGGCGCTGCCGAAGTCCCTTTACGCGGCCGGTCTGGGGCGCAGGAACGAGAGTCCGCGCGTACCGGCCGTGCCGGGCCGAGCCGGCCGGGGCAGCGTCGTTTGCCCTGGCCGGAGAGCCCCATGGGGAGACGACACCGTCGGCGGTGTGCTCTTGCCGGTCCGCAGGGCGAGGACGTAGCCGCCATGCGCGTCCGTGGTCGGTCGGGCCTCGTCGCGTACCGCACCCGCCATCCAGCGGCAGGGTGTTGCGCAGGACCGAAGCGCATACGTACGTGAGGTATTCGCCGTAGGCGCGGCGTGGTGCGTACACCGCTTCCCCGACTGTCACGCCCGCGGTGTGGCCCGAGGTCCGGTACCACTGCGCGAATGCCGGTCCGTGGCCCGGCCGGGCGGGGCCGTCGTCGGCCGGGCCGGAGAACATGGTGAGTTCGTCGGTGGAGTTGTCCATCAGCAGGATGTCCGGCTGGTCGGTGCGCCATGTGCGTCCGCAGCCCACCTCGGCCCCGTCGATGGCGTACACCGTCACCGGGGCGGAGTAGCGCCGCTCGGCGATCCTGGTCGCGAGTCGTTCGATGACCGACACCCCGCGGGGTCCGGTTCCGACGACCGCCACCGTGAGCCCGTTCGCCACGTTTTCGCCTTCCTACCTCTGCGTTGCGGGGACGGCGTGTGCGGTCCGCAGTACGTGTGCCAGCGAGAAGCTCAGGAGCAGGCATGCGAGCAGTGCGGCGGTCAGGCATGCCTGCGCGGTGCCGAAGGCGGTGGCGTAGGCGCGGGCTCCGGTGCCGTCGCCGAGTGCGGCGAACAGTACGGGGCCGAATCCGGCCACTCCTGCGGCTGATCCGATCTGCATGGAGGAGATCACCAGGCTGGAGATCTGGCCGGCCCGGCGGGTCTCGACGCCCATCATGAGCACGCGGGTCAGCGACGACAGGACGAGTCCGTGCCCGGTGCCGGCCACCACCAGGCCCGCGACCAGGACCGGGCCCGGCCGGGCCGTTGTCAGCAGGGCCGTCACCTGGAGTGCGAAGCCCGCCGTGATGACCGCGAAGCCGATCGGCACGGTGCGTTCACGCGCCAGGACGACGAGCTTCGGCACGATCAGGGGCCCCGGCGGCCTGCCGCGCGACGGCGGGATTGCGCTGGTGGTCCGGTGGCTTCAGGGCGTGCCGTCCGTGTTCCGGATCATCTGCTGGAGCACCCTCAGGGTGGTGACGTAGTCGGCGTCGTCAATGCCGCGGTGGATGCCGTCGCGGATCGCCGGGACATGCTGCCGGAACGAGGCGCGGGTCTCTTCTCCCCGCTCGGTGATCCACAGTCGGCCCCCGTCGTCGCGGGTGAGCCAGCCCCGTTCCACGAGGTCCGCCGCCTCGGCCTCCAGGTTGTCCTCGGGCCTGAGGTACGTGCGCATGGCGTGCTGGAGTTCGGGGAGGGTCATGCCGTGGCCGTCGGGCGAAAGGTCGCTCTTCGACAGATTGCGCAGCAGCCACAGTTGAGGCTGGGAATAGCCGAGTTCGAGTATCCGGGCACGGGTGTACGCGAGGGTGGCCTCGTAGGCCAGCCGGGTCCAGTAGGCGGCCGGCTGGGCGGCGATTTCGGCTTCGGTGAGGTGCGGGGGCTGCGGCGACTGCTGCGCCTGCGGGTTCGTCATGTGCGTTCCCTTCTCGTGAGTGATCACGGACAGGACCGTAAGACCTCAAGCTGAGTTGAGGTCAAGGCCAGGATCAGCGACACGCGTCTGGCCGGGCGAAGGACGGAACATCAACCTGCGCGCGGACCAGCTCACCGACCTCGGCCCGGGCCCCGGCAGGCACAGCGGCCTGGCCTCTTCCAGGAACCGGCCCCCAGATCACCAACACCGTCACCGCCACCGCCGTCAATGACACGAGAACAACCCGGCGCCAGGGCACGGGTGAAAGCCCACTGGCCCCCCAACGAGACAGCTCGAAAACCACAGGGAAACCACCCTGCGGGAGACAGGACCGAAGAGCCGTCGCCGCGTGAGAGACGAGGTTGCGCCAGCCGCGGCTCCCAGCGCCACAGCCCCGCCGCGGGCTCACCCTGACAACCACGTCCTCCGCCGTCGGGCCCCTTGTCCGCGACCTGGTGGTCGCCCTGGTCGAACACGTGGTCCGCGACGTGGTGACCCACACCGACACCGCCCAGGTCGAACCGTACATCGCCGGCATCGCGAGCTGCTCGATCGTCATCACCGGGCACCCCCAGCCGCAGCCAGGATGCCGAGGTCCACAATCAGGGCATGGATGTCCCCAAGCTGCTGGAAGCCGCGTCCCCGCTGGTCCCCGAAGAGATCGCCACCGGGAACGACATCACGGTCAACGACGTCTGGGACCACCTCATCCACGACGAGTGGGAAGTGGCCCTCGGACTGCTGGAGGAACTCGGCGACGTCGGCCCGCTCCCGCTCAGCTTCTGGGAGGCCCTCGCCACGGCGGCCGAGCAGATGCGGCTGGAGAAGAGCGCGGCCTGGTGCCATTGGCGCTGCCACGAAACCCGCAGCGGCGTTATCCGAGCCGACCTCACCCTCCGGCCGGCCAGTGAGAGTCGTCGGCAGACGCCATTCTCCGGAGCGGGCGCCCTGCGACCGATGTGGAACATCGGAAATCGGACCCCGACCGGTGAACCAACCCTCAACATCGCCCTCCTCTGGGCGGAGTTCACGCCCTTCCAGGGGCCCGGCGAGCGGTCCTCGGTGCGACTCGCACCTCTCGACTCCTCGCAGTGGCAGCATCTTCAGCCCGGCCAAGTGATCGCCATGCACGAAGACCGGACCGTTGCCGGAACGGCTGTCGTCCTTGAGGTTCTGCCCCCGGCGGCCACGCCCACCGCATAACAGCTGGCTTCCGTACTCCGTTGGGGCGCGACGCGCCCGTTGATGCCGTCCGTGCTGTGCTGGCCCAGCACCCGCAGACGTCGGCAAGCGTCGCCACGCTCACCCCGGACGTCGAGTTCTCCGATCTGTCCGAAGTCATCTCGGAGATCGGCTACCCAACATGACAGCCGAGACCTCCCACCGGCACGGTTCCCAGATCGGCCCGAAAGCTGCCGTCAAGACACCGGCATCCTCATCGCGGCCACATGTGCCGGTCGGGGTTGGGAGGGAATGGCCTATCCCTTCGTAACATGTCGAACTAATGCGCTACGGTACGTAGCGTAAACAGCAAAGACGGGCAAACAGGGGTGGGCGTGCGCAAGAGCATGGTGCGACGTGCGGGGATCTCGTTGGCTGCGGTGGCCGTGATGGTGGGCGTGACGAGTTGCCAGGACAGTTCGGGCAAGGCTGAGGGGGGCCGGCAGGAATCCGGCAACGGCGCGGCGACGCACGCGCTTTCCGCGGCCTACAAGAAGACCGCGGCGGCGAAGTCCGCGAAGGTCACGATGAGTATGACGACGCCGGCGGGCATGCAGGACAGTGGCGTGATGAAGACGTCCGGCGTCATGGGCTGGAACCCGACGGTCATGGATGTGACCACGACCGAGAGCCTGCTCGGGGCGAAAGCCGGCGACGACGCCGAGAAGACCCGCGTGATCTGGATCGACGACACCATGTACGTCGACATGGACGAGGGGCTTGAGGAGTTCGGCGGCAAGAGGTGGGGCAAGATCGGCTTGCGGGCCGCGCTGCAGCAGACCGACGACGCCAATCTCATCAAGCAGATGACCGCGGGCCTGGAGGACTTGAACCAGGACCCGGCGCAGCAGCTTGCGATGCTGCTGGGTTCACCGAACGTCAAGCACCTGGGGTCCGGCAAGGTCAACGGCGAGCGCGCCGAGCACTACAAGGGCTCGCTGACGGTCGAGGAAGGTCTCAAGGGCGCCAAGTCCGTCCAGGCCCTCACGCCCGAGGACCGCGAGAAGCTGCTCGCGAACGCCAAGAAGGCGGGCGTCAAGGGCTACGCCTACGACGTGTGGGTCAACGGTGACGACTACCCGGTGAAGATGGACGTGGACATCAAGACGTCGCAGGGCACGATCACGACCACCACGGCCTTCTCCGACTACGGGACCAAGGTATCGGTGAAGGCCCCGCCGGCCGGTGACACCGTCGACCTGCTCAAGGAACTCCAGAAGCTCACCGAGCAGGAGAAGTAGTCCACCGCCCGGCGGCCCGGACGCGGCAACCGGCGCGTCCGGGCCGGTGACACCGGCAGCACACCAGCCGCCTCGACGTAGTGCCGCGCTTGACGCCGCGTGTTCCGGCCGGGCAGTCGGCCGCAAGGGGTGATGTCGTCCGGCGACGGTGCGGCGGCATCCGCTCGCACGTGAGAGCGGCGGGCCGGCCCTGGCGGGGTGGGCGTCTCGTGCCGGCCCTGTTCGGAGGCTTGAGCGGGTCGGGCGTCCACCGGCCGGACAGGCCCGCCACCGGCACGGTGACCGCCACGACGAGGCGCGGCACCGCCGCTCTCCGCCCGGCGGACCTTCGCCGATCACCCGCTACGTCCACACCGGAAGCCGCCCGGCGTGACCGACGCCGGGCAGCGCTTTGCCCCCGGCCCGGGGGCTGCGGCGCGGGAAGGACACCTCCGGTGCGCTTGTCACCTCTGCGGATCGATCAAGACCTTCCCCGCGCGCCGGTCCGCCGGGTTCTTGAAGTGACCGGCGAGTTCGCTGAGCGCAACGCGCTCGCCCACACACGTGTGCAGGCGGCCGCGCCGCAAATTCTCGAAGACCGGTGTGAACAGCCCGGGCAGATGCTGTCCGCCGTCTTTGTGGACGATGTCGCGCAGGCGGAACAGCTCCATCCGAGCCCCCTGGCCGGTGAAGCACTCCGGCGGGAGTGGTGTCCCCGACAGGAGACCGTAGTGGACGAACGTGCCGTCGTCCGCCGTCAGGGCGAACGCGTCGCCGCCCATGCCGCCACCGACGCAGTCGAAGGTGACGTCAGCGCCCCGCGGCCCGACGGCCGCCCGCAGTCGTTCGCGCCATCCGGGCTCGTTCGTCGCGACCACGGCCCGCCACCGGGACGGATCGGCCACGGCCCGTCCCGGTGTTCCCCGTACGACCCCGACCGGCGTGATCCCGCGTTCGGTCAGGAGTTCCGCGAGGTGCCGGCCGATGGCCGACGTGGCCGACGTGACCACGGCACGGCGCACGCCCGGTCGGCAGAACCGGTCGACCATCATGGTGGCCGTCAGGGGGTTGATGTAGGCGAAGCAGGCGGCCTCATCGGGAAGGTCGTCCGGCACCGGAACGCACCAGGAGTAGCCGAGCCGCTTGTACTGCTGCCAGTTGCCCGCCGACCCGAGCGGGAGCACACGCTGCCCCAGCACCCCGGCAGGCACCCCGGGTCCGACAGCGTCGATCACGCCGACGCCCTCGAACCCGGGGACCATCGGAAACACCGTCCGTGACCCGTACGCGCCCGAGACGGTGACCTCGTCTGAGGGATTGACGGTCGTCAGGAGCATGCGCACCACGACCTCGCCCGCGCCGGGAGCAGCGGGCCCGTCCACGTCCCGGACCACCAGGACATCGGCCAGCCGGCCGGGCGCTTCGGCGACCGCAGCCAGCACCGGCAGCCTCCTTACCCGTGTATGCGTCGGTACTCCCATCCTACGGACGGTGGGGGACGCTCCTGCGACGGGCCCGGCCCGTACGGTCGCCCGCCGTGCCTGCGCCGGGCTTGCGGCCTTCTCCAGGTGCTCGCGGTCGGTCACGGTCGCATACGCGGCCGCGCAGCAGTTGCCGGCCGTCGCTGTTCCTGTCGTGCGGCCTTCCGGCCACCGGCGGCAGCGCGGGCGGGACTGGATCACTGCTGTCCGGATCCGGGCGCACGCTGACAGCGCCGTAAGGGCTTGGCTCCAAAGCGGGGGGAGCCCGTTGTCGACGTGGTGTGGACTCGGAGTCGGACATCACCCGTCGGCTGAACACGGCAACCGCCACCGACGCGATGACCGCCAGCATGCGGGTGTTTTATCACCGACTGCCCTGAAGCCCGCACGCCGTGTCGGGAACGACGCTGCCTTGACGGCTGTACGCGCAGATCTCATCCGGCCAGGAGAACGACCCGCTGGCCGGGTCCCGCGATTCTTCGGACGTGCGCACGGACACCGCCTCGTACACCCGGATCGCCCGACCACGCCGACGGCGCCGACGGCCGACCCGCCATCCGTGACAAGCCTCCCGGCAGGGCCGCCCGGGACGGAGCGGGCCTACCGCGCAGGGTCCGAAACCCCGGTCAGGGGACGACATCGGTCCCGTCGGGGGCCTCGCGCACCGGCCGCCGGCGGTCGTGGCGGTCAGAAGCGGGGCGTTCCCGGTGCGTTTTGCGGTACCGGCGCCGTGCCCGCGTGTGGGTCAGGTGCCCGTCGGCCGGATGTCTTGCAGGTGGCGTCATGGGCCGGGAGCCGTCCGGTGGCCCGGTAGGTGTTGATCGTGCGGTTGACGCAGGCGTGGCGGTCCTTTCTCTCCCAGGAGTGGGAGGGTGACGGCCTTGATCAGGCTCCTTGCGTACGGGGCATGCGCCTCGCGGCGGGGGTGCTGTCCTGTGGGCGAGCCGGTGCGGTTCCGGATCTCCGTCCCGGGGCCGGCAGCAAGCCGGACGGGGCGTCGCTGTGGTAGTCGTCGTCGCGGGCCAGATCGTCCCCGAAGTTGGTGCGTATCACCTCCAGCAGCTGGTCGTCGCGAGATCCGATCAAGGCGCGCGTTGCGGCGACGTCGAGCAGGTAGACGCTCAGCGAAGAACTCATGGCAGGAATCTATGGGGTGCCACTGACAATGCCGTGTGCGGCGGCCTCGCGGCGTGCGGCCGCGCACGCGTCCATCGCAGCACACGACGGGCGCCCATCCGGCGGGCGGTCGGGCAGTGGCGAGTGGGACGGCCCCGACTTGCACGGAGGGAAGATGGCCTCGGCCGCTGGCTTCGCGGAGGAGGCTGTACGCGAAAGGGGTCTGCCGCTCCGAAGAAGGGCGGGGCAGCCAATGACGGCGACGGCCCGTCAGGCCCGGCCCGGTTCCGGTGCGGCGAGGCGCGGCGTGGCACGTCGGGGAAGAAGGAACGGCGTCGCCAGCAGGAGCACGCCGGCCAGGCCGATGGCCGTGCGCGGGCCGAGCAGGCTGCCCAGCACGCCCCACACGGCTGTCAGGAGCGCGGTCGCAGCCTTGGTCGTCACCGCCCAGGCGGACAGGGTGCGGGCGACGTGATCGGTCGCGGTGCGCGTGAGGCGGTAGGTGGTGTGGACGGGGTTGAAGACGCCGCAGCAGAAGATGAGTCCGAACTCGATGCCCGTCACCAGCAACAGCCCGCCGGTGCCCGGCCCGAGGAAGGCCAGGCCGACGGGCCACAGCGCGCGCAGCACTCCGGTCACGACCAGGACCTGATGCTGCCCGAACCGGGTGACCAGCGGCCGGGCCAGCCGCGAACCGAGCAGCCCCCCGATCGAGGGCGCGGCGAAGGCAAGGCCGTACTGCCACGGCGCGAAGCCGAGCTGTCCGAGCATCAGGACCGCCAGCAGCGGTTGGGTGGCCGTCACCAGACCGTTGAACACGGCGGTGTTGAGGAGCAGCGGACGCAGCGTCGCGTCGGCGAGGATGTGGCGCCAGCCGGCGAGCAGGTCCCCGGCCCGTGTGCCCGCCGTGTCACGGCGCTCGGGCCGCTGCTCGCCTCCGCCCATCGCTCGCAGCCCCAGGGCCGAGAGCAGGTAACTGGCAGCGTCGGCCATCACCGTCGCCACCGGGCCCAGGAGCCCGGTCACCGCGCCGCCCAGGGGTGGACCGATGATCGTGGTCATCCAGGTCGTGGACTCGAACCGGGCGCCCGCGACGAGCAGGTCCTCGGCCGGAAGCAGTGTCTTCAGGTACGCGCCGGAAGCGGCACGAAAGGTGATATCGGCCGCCGCGACAACGACCGAGACCACCAGGAGCTGCAAGAACGTCAGCCCGCCGAGCGCGAACGCGGCGGGGATCGTCAGCAGCGCCGCGAACCGTACGAGGTCCATCGTGATCAGCACCGGCAGCTTGCGGCGGAACTCCGTCCACGGGCCGAGCGGCACCGCCACGGCCGCGCCCACCGCGGCCCCCACAGAAGAGAGCGCGGCGACCTCGGCGGGGCCGGCGTGCAGCACGCGGACGGCGATCAGCGGGAATGCTCCGAAGGCGAGCCGTGTGCCGAGCGCGCTGGTCCCGTGCGCCACCCACAACCACCCGAACCGCCGCCCCAGCCGGTGGCCGTTGCTCATTTCCGACGCCCCTCGCTGCTCATCCGCACCACCGGTCCGTGATCGGGAACATCAAAGCGAGGGCGAGCCCGGGGATCAAACAACCACAGAGTCACCAGGCACAACCGAGGGTTGTGGCCGTCGGGTGGCTGCTTGGTCCTCGGCGGCGTCCGGCCGGCGCGCTCCGGGATCGGCCTTTGATGTGGTGATGCTGTTCGGCGTCGAGGCGGCCGTCGTCGGCCTCCGGTCCGGGGGCGGTCGGTGCGCCCCACGACGATGCCGGGCCGGGTGCTTCCCCACTGGTCACTGCCGCGTCCGCGATCGCCGTGGCCGGGCCGGCGGACGGTGACCTGCATCAGACGTGGCTGTCGGCACGCTCCGGCCCCGTCCGGATGCCTTCAGCGCCTTGAGGGTGATCAAGACGGTGAACTGCGGATACAGCGCAGAGGACCCGGACGATCACTGCGGGTGACCGCGGAGGGCTTCGCGGGGTCGCTTGCGGCCGCTGGGTGGGGGAATCTGGAGATGTAACGGGTGAGCTGTACAGGAAGCTGTGAGGTGCCTGATGAGCACTCTCGAAGAACACATCGACATCAGTGCTCCCCTAGAAACAGCCTGGGGTTGCCTCCATGACCCGCAGACCTATCCGCGGTTCCTGAACGGTGTACGGGGTGCCCGGCCGGAGGGTGAGCGGCGTACACACCTGGACGTTGACGCGGGAGGCCGGGCGCAGGAGTTCGAGGTCGAGATCGCCGACCGGGAGAGGGAGAACGTGATGACGTGGCAGACGACGAGCGGTCCCGACCTGGCGGGGACCTTCTCGCTACTGCCCATCGACCGGGCGCACACCCGCCTCCAGGCCCGGTTCGAGTACGACCCCGGCACGATCAAGGAAGCCTTCGGCGGCCCGCAGGGGTTCGCGCAGGCCGTCGCGATCGAGCGCGGAGTGCGGAGTGATCTCCAGCAGTTCAAGGAGCTGGTGGAAGCAGAGGGCAAAGCCAAGTAGCTGTGTCCGCGGCCGGGGTGTTGCCTTCCCAGCCGGTGGTAGCGGGGTTGTGAGGGAGGACAAGGCCGGTTCCTTCAACTCCGCTTCCTCCCCCGCCGGTTGGAGGACTGCGGGCCGTCGCGGCGGACCCCGGAGTCCGGGCCTCGCAATCGTGGCCCCACGAACCGCCGGCCATCCGCCTCGTCCTACCCGGCAGGCACCGCATCACCGTGCCCTGGGACACGTAGAATCCGGGCACCGGAACCGGCTCGTCCGACGTCGGACCGGCTTCGTTCCTGGAGACGGCATGAGCAGCGCTCTTCTCGTGATGGACGTCCAACAGGCCATCGTGGACCTCGTCGACGACGGCTCCGGGTACCTGCCGCGCCTGCGCAGGGCGATCGACGGGGCCCGGACGGCGGACATCCCTGTGATCTACGTGGTCATCGCGCTGCGCCCCGGTTTCCCGGAAGTCGGTACGCGCAACAGGGCTCTCACCGCCATCGCGGAGGCCGGGCTCTACGTCGAGGGCGCGGCCGGCACCGAGATCCACCCCGAGGTCGCGCCCCGGCCGGGCGATGTGGTGGTCACCAAGAGACGGGCGAGCGCGTTCTCGGGCAGCGACCTCGACGTGGTGCTGAGGGCACGCGGTATCGACAGCCTCGTACTCACCGGCATCGCCACCAGCGCCGTCGTACTGTCCACCCTGTGCCGGGCGAACGACCTGGACTTCGGCCTCACCGTCCTGTCCGACGCCTGCCTGGACCCCGACCCGGAAGTACACCGGGTTCTCATCGAGCGGCTGTTCCCGCAGTGGGCGGACGTCTTCACCGTCGATGACTGGATCAAGAAGATCGCACCTCGATAGCGGCAGGCCGGGCGACGGCACGGTTGGTGCCGGCGGGTCCAGGAGCACCTCGGCGGCCTCGGTGCCACCGCCTTGGCGCAGGGGGGTACCGGTCTTCCCAACGGCGGACAAGGCGCTTGCGGAGTACCGGCGGGGCGGTCGCCCGGCAGTGGCGGCCTTGATAGCCGCGCCGGAAACCGGCGTACGGAACACCCCAAGTCCTGACCAGCCCTGTCGGGGTTCAGGTGTCGGCATGATCGTCGGCGCTCGCGTCCAGGCAGTGCGGCGGCGAGGGGTCAGCGGGCAGATAGGCCAATGGGACGTGCAGATCCTGCATTTCTACGCTCTGTGGCTGTCGCTGTTGCGGGCAAGGACGCCGCTGGTCATCGCGGGTGTGCTGGCGGTCGCCGCCCCTGCCTTCAAGATTGCTGCAGATCGCGCGGGCACCGGTTGGTCCTTCCTTCCCGCCCCGACGGACCCCACGTTCATGCAGCTGCACGGCGGGTTCGCGCTCCTGGTCAACCCGGTGACTGGTGGCCCACGTTCCAGAAGGTCGTATTCGCGCTCTCCGCCGGCGGCCAGGACACCGTCTCGGTCGTGCCGTTCCTGGTGCTCGGCCTGGCGCTCGGCAAAGTCGACCTGCGCAGCCGCGCGGTGCGGGTGCGGCTCCTGGCGGTGGGCGCGGGGTGAAGGCCGGGGCGGTAGCCGGCGTTCCCGACGGCGTGTAGGGCGAGGTGGAGCATCCGGCGCAGACAGGGGGCGAGGAGGCGGGCCCGGTCGGCGGAGAGGCCGAAGCAGCGGTGGTCGAAGCCGGTGACGTCGTCGATCCAGCCGCCCTCCTGGTCGCCGGTGGACGGCACGGTGCCGATGTGTGCCGCGCGCCGCGGCGGCAGCGGCCCCACCGTCGTGCGGCCGGTGCGCAGGATGCCGGGGATCTGGTCCCAGTCGCGGCAGCCGGGCAGTTCGAAGGCGAGGCCGATGACCGCCACCGCCCGCCGGTGCGGTGGCGTGTGCGCGGGGCGGCTCACAGCTCGACGATCTCACCGGGGTGCGACGATGGCGCGGCGGACCCGCCGTGGCCCGCCGGTTCCGGGGCGGCCGCCAGACCGGCTACGGTGGGGCGCTCGAAGAGCCGGCCGATGGTCAGCGACGAGTCGTGGCGGCGCAGTACGGCGTAGACCCGCAGCGCCTTGAGGGAGTCGCCGCCCACCTTCATGAACCGCTCGTCGCGGCCGATCCGCTCCCGGCCCAGTACCGTGCTCCAGACCCCGGCCACCAGGCGTTTGGTGTCCGTGCGCGGCGGTTCCGGGGCCGGGCCCCCGTCGAGGCCGGGCACCACGGCGCGGCACAACGCGGCCGTGTCCACCTTGCTCCCGGCACCACGGTCGCCGACCTCACCCCCGGCAGCGCCCTGTCCCACGCGCTGGCCACCCACCTGCCGGCCGACCGGCCCGCCCGGCCGTGCGCCACCGTCACGCACGCCCTGTGCCTGCTGCACCGGCGCGGCTTCCGCCTCGACTGGCGCGGCGGGCTGGGGCGCGTTCCCCGCCGGCGTCTCGAACTGCCCGTCGCCCCCTTCGACGAGGACCACGAGGGGGCGGCGCTGCGGGAGGGTGGCGGGGCGGGCTCGGGCTGGTGAGGAGCTTCCTGGCGCCCGGAGGTCGGCCCGCCGGGGAAACGCCTATGAACGCGGCGCCGAGGAGCAGCGCGCCGGCGTGTGCTGGGTGCCGCGCGGACGCGGTTGCGTTCGAGGGCCGCGGGGAGCGCCGGCTGTCCAGCGGGCGTGGGGCGTTGCAGTAGGGAACCCGCTGAGCGCTCCCGTCACCGTGCGCGGCCGGGGTCGCCGGGCAGTCCGTGTGCCAGTGTCCACTCGACGCCGGCCAACGAGGCGTCCGCTTTGTGAGGTTCGCACAGTCGTCCACCGTCAAGGTCTGACCGCGACCCCACCACTGCGCGGGCCGCTCTCGGCGACGATGGGCGGGTGCGACTCGATCCCGCGGACCCCGCCTTCGCCCAGGACCCGTATCCGTACTACGCGCGGCTGCGCGGCCAGGGGCCGGCCGCGCGGGTGGCGTTGGCGAACGGTACGTACGCCTGGCTGGTCACCGGTTACGAGCACGGCCGTGCGGTGCTCGCCGACCCCCGCTTCTC